>JAILHQ010000018.1 GCA_024695725.1 Cyanobacteria bacterium RUI128
CATTACTTGCTTCGTACGTTTTAAGTGTTGTTTCTGTAGCCATTTTTTTCTCCTTATATTCTTATTCTTTCTACTTTCTTTTTGTTGTGCGGCTCAGCTCACTCTTGCCTTGCCGTCACCATCTCACTATCACGTGGGGTAAACCTTCCAAACACAAATACCCCGAATACCATAAACGTTAACACCGTAACGCCAGTATCAGGCTATTTCTATATAGCTTTCTCCTATTAATTTGCAATGTTGGGATTCCTCATGAGTTTTAAATCTAGATAACATTTATCATATCCAAGTGAAAAATAAAAAGCAAACATACTTAACCCAGTCAGACCAGAATACAACCTTCTCAAGCTCGCAAAATATCTGATTTTTAGCGATTTTACCCCAAATTTTGCAAAAATATAATCTACACAAAAATTTACATAGAAACATAGATTTAAACGAAAATATATTCAAATTACTTGTGCAATTATATAAACCTTCGGTTTTCAGGAGTAAAATAGCGGTTTAAAACCCAATAAATATGGTCTTTTGGGCATATATTAAGAAATATTGCTTTTTTGACATGTAATACATAAAATGTATATCCAAAATACATCAAGTTTTGTAAAGATTTATGTAAATTTTAGTGTTTTTTCTCGGACAAAAACGGGGTAATAACCCTATTTAAAACCCTCCTTCAGGTAAGGATAGTTTGTTATATATCTTATCCCTAATCTGTCTGAATAATGACCTAAGGTATAATGAGTCATATGTTTTAACAACTTGTTTGTCGGCATATCATAACAAGTATCAGAATTTGCATCAATTTCTGAGCTAAAAACCTGATATTCTTCTGATTTCAGGGAAGCAACAGGAACATCTCTTCTGCGAGCGACCATAGAAAATTTACCATCCTTATCGATTGCAATGACCTGATTAATTTTATGTTTCAGCAGAGTCCTTACATCAGCCCTGCTAATCGGGAAACTGTCAGGATGACCGTGAATAAGCACTACATTCTCTTCATCTAACGGTAACGAATCTATATTCGCAAGTGAACAACTGTTTGCCTCGCCTGTGTACTCGGCAAGCACCTTATTATCCTTGATATTTGCAACAACGGTGTATTCAAAGGGCTCTTCTTTTTCTAACTTAGGGATAATTCTTTCTTTTGCATACCCAAACATCTCTTTAGTTGAGGCAAAATCTGTTCTTTCCGGATCAACCTGATTAGGCGGTCTTACAAAAGCTTTGTTTTGCTCAGCCAGCGCCTCTGCACCGTTTCTTTCCATACCAAGTGCCCTGCGCAGATACTCTTTTAGAGGCTTGCGCACTACTATGCCTTTCCGCACATACACTAAATATTCTTTAAGGGGTACACACACGCTGTTCATACCGAATATAAAACACCGACATAAAAAAAATTGCTAAACATCCCCTCTTGTGATTTAAAAAAGGGGATGCTTAAAATAATCCGTCATATTAGAAATATCTAGCCCATATTTACTGAGCCGCCCTGATAGAGGGTAATGAGTTCCTGAATCTGTTCAGATGTACCCTCCTGAAGTGCCTGCATTGCACTTGAGAAATCATTACCGCCCAAATTCAACCAGGCTGCAACCTGACTTCTTACATCATCAAAGTGCTGCAAGGATGTATCCGCCTTTTTTCCTCCGACGGTGATTGTCTCAATCTTGCCTGCTCCAAATTCATCATCAGAAAAGTAATTAGCTATCTCAACACCGCCTGCAACATATTCTGTGTACGGCCTGTATTGATAATTACTGTTCGCAACAAGGAATAAACTGTCATACTGCGCTACCGCAGGATCAATTGAAACATCAAAGAACATTGTATATTTAACATCATCGGCTATTTTTAAAGTATCTTTGCCTGCTGAATCTTTTATAAACACACTTGTATTCAAGTTGTTTACATTATACAAATCATTGCCGGAATCATCAAATATCTTCGCAATAACATCAGTTTCCTCTGTGCCTACATAATATTTATCATTTCCCTTAGTATCGTAAATGATATTGTTTTTATTTCCCGCGTAAATTTTATCGGACTTATTTCCCGCATAAATAGTGTTATCATAATCATAAGCACCATACAAAGTGTTTGATTTTTTCAGGGAACCTCTGATTGTCACACCGTCAGCTGAAAGTGCCGTTTTAATATCTGTCATATCAGTTTTACTGACTGAACCGATGCTCAGGTCAGAACTAATTGCATCTTTCCCATTCTTTGCAAAATAGTTCTTTACGGTAAGTGCCTGCACATTATCACTTTTTGCTGTATCAGTTGCGGTAATAACCAAATCTTTACCGTTCTTGCTATATGTAATCTGATCACCTAAATCAAATCTGACCGTATTGCTTTCTGCCTTTTTATCAACATATAAGGTATCGTGCCCGTCACCATTATTAATAATAATAGTATTATCACCTGAACCTGAATAAATTTTATCATTTGAAGCACCGCCTAAAAATGTGTCATCACCTGCATAGCCATACATTTTATCTTTTTTCACACTACCTAACATATAGTCGTTATAATTCGTACCTTTTATTTTGCCTGAACCTGCATAATAAAATGTTTGATCCAAAATATTATTTTCGACTCCGTTCTGAGTATAGCTTTCCATTTTTGATTTGCTTTTAAAATACTTAGACAGGGTAAGACTATTATCTGAATTATCCATAATTACTAAATCACTACCTTTTCTGTAAAAGCTGAGAATCGCATCATCAAAATAATGACCGAAAGTGATTGAATCATTGATGGTAGAATTGTATATCACATCAG
This sequence comes from Cyanobacteria bacterium RUI128, assembly GCA_024695725.1. The sequence continues at coordinate 2,791 of JAILHQ010000018.1, forward strand.
TCCCGATATCTGAATTAAAAACAAATTCATCACTGCCTTTTCCGGCATACAGTTTATCATTTCCTGTCCCTGATGTAATAGTATTATTACCTGCCTGTGCATAAACATAGTTATTACCATCACTTAACGTAATTGTATCATCACCTGCACCTGCATAGATTTTAAAATTACCGTCACTCAAGGTAATAGTATCATCACCTGAGCCTGATTTAATTGTAATGTAGTCGTTCTTGTTTGATTGTGCATTAATAGTTGCCATAATAATTTCCTCATTTCATTATCTAAACATTTAACAACTACATTATTATTCACCCCCAAAATTACACAATTACCCAACGGGGTATATATATTACTACTACTACTTTCTGTTTCACAACCTTTAACAACAAAAAGAAATAAGACACCTTAAAAATAAAAAACAGAAATTATTTTATAAAATGGGGCAATATCAGACTAACTTAAACATTTGGTAAAAGTACAAGCGGGATATCCATATGCTGAACAGGTTCAACCACATCCATCGGCGGATACTGGCACATTAAGCCTGCCGTAAAATTAGCCACATCCGAACCAAGCCCGTCAAACCAAACACTGTTCCCGACCGAAATCTTAATATCGTTCTCAATATTGTTCTTATAATAATCTTTTATAACCGTATGCTCAGTCTTAATACCATATTCTCTGTTAATTACAAGGTTATTACCTGACTGTGTAAAACTTATCTTATCCACATCCATATCAAAAACAATATTTGCAGAAGTATTCTCTTCAGAAATAATCAAAGTATCTCTTCCGTCACACTGACCGATATGGACAGTCTTTTCACCGCTGCCAAGCATTATGGTGTCATTCCCCTTGCCGCCAGTTATGATATCATCTCCGTAATTTGAAATAATCTTATCGGCTTTTTTTCCGCCTTTTATTATTTCGTTCATAAAGGAATCTGTCATAGTCTGTTTCTTGTTTGAAACTGATTTATCCATCAGATAATACTCTGACATGAAAATTTCCTGCAATGAATTTTCACCGACATATACACTGTCTTCGTCATACTTAAAGAAATCTTTTATCGTTACGGTTCCCAAAGTCCAGCCGTAATTGGCACCGTCAGTCATTGAATAATGAATTACAGGGTCAGGTACAACCGCCCATGATGTGTAAAGTGTGTTCTTTCCGAATTTCAAGCTGACACCGTTTTCCTTTTGGAAAGTTTTAAACTCATCTTTTGTCATTGTGACTTCGGTTTCAACCCCGTTCGGCTCATAACCGCTTCCGGTAAAACAATATTCCGTCTTTGTTATTTTGTAATCAGCCCCCGAACGTTTTACATACCATTCTTCCATTCCGTTATCGCGTCCGTCAAGTTGTATTCTGTTTGTTACCTTTATGATAGCATCATTACCGCTTCTTTCATAACTGTATCTGTCCCCGATATTCTCCATATCCAACGTAATATGAGAACCCTTAGTCAGTTTTACTACATCGTTCCCAAATTCATAAGGATGTACGCTTATCCCACTGTCCGAACAGAATCGAATTATATCGTTTCCCGTACCGAGAACGAAGGTTTCATTCCTGCCTGACGAATATGCCTCATCACTCAGGGCTGTTCCCACAACCTTTAATGAGTTTGTCTTAAGCGTAATATGCTTATCCCCATTTGATAACTCTTGCGTAAGATCAGATGCCAAAATATCATCCCCGTTTGTAATAATGATATTATTCTCATTGCTCCAGGTCTTGAAATAATCTTTTATCACTGTCTGACCTGCAGCATCACCATAACCCCTGTTTATAACAAGATTATTCCCGGATTTTGTGTAATAAACATTATCACTATCCTGCGAAATCTCAACGGAATCAGCCTTATAAAAATTATAAATAGTATCGGCTCCGCTTTCCTGATTTATAATTATAGTTTTGTTCCCAGAGCCAAGAGTGATTATATCATTGCCCTTTCCACCGTCGATTGTGTCATTACCTGCCAGTGAACGAATTTTATCAGATTTAACGCCACCGTATATGTTTTCGTCAAGAAACGTATCTGTTATATTGAGTCGTCTAATTGAATCCGAATTATCTATAACCCCCGAAAAATTGTTCTCTACTAATATATCGGATAAAAGTTTATCCCCGATATAGACAGTATCTTTTCCGTACAAAAAGTAATTTTTTAACCTTATTATCCCGTTTGGCGGATCATAATCAGCACCGTCGTTCATATGATAATGTTTCGGGAAAGGTGGCACAACAGGCCAGGTTATATAGAGGGTATTGGTTCCGGTTTGAACGGTAACATTATGCTCAGACTGAAAATCAGCCATTTCCTGCTCTGTCATAACAACATCACGAACCACATCTGTTTCTAAATACCCGACAGAACCACCGCCCCAACGATATTCTCTGATTGATACGCTGTAGGTTGAATCCTCATTCTGCGTAACATCCCAGACCTCTTTTCCAAAACCTATACCCAAGCGCTGAATATGGGCATAAGAATAATGACCGCCAATAACCAAATCATTGCCTTCTCTTGTAAAATCATTTATAAACCCGCCATGGATGTAGTTAAGGTTTATTTTTTGATTGGGCTTTACATTGATGGTTCTGTTTCCAAATTCAAATTTCAGACAATAGGTTACTTCTCCCGTTGTCTGGTCTGTAATTGAAATAAAATTTTCGTCTGATAATGTCATAACGCCTCAACATTATTAATTATAATGCTAATTTCTGATTTTCAAACACATGGGCAAAATTTATTGCACAACTTACCTTTGGGGAAAAAACAAAAAAAGCGGTCTGTTGACCGCTTTTTAACATATCAACTCTAATCGCCAAAAAACTTTCGTTAAATGGTGATTAAAATATATTTACCCCTGTACTACCAGCTTGCTTTAGTTACGCCAGGAAGTAAACCTTGGTGAGCCATCTTACGCAGGCAAATTCTGCAAAGACCGAAATCTCTGTGGAAGCCATGAGGACGTCCGCAAACGCTGCATCTGTTATGCAGTCTTACTTTTGGGTATTTGCCCTTTGCTGCTAATTCAGCTCTTGTATTTTCCTTGTTTATCATCGCTTTCTTAGCCATGAATTTATCTCCTTTTTGTTTCGTTTCTTTCTTGTCTATTTATATATTTTCTGGATTGCTTCACTATCGTTCGCAATGACAAGGTAATATATTTACCCGTTTACTACTTCTTCATTCCCTTGAACGGCATTCCTAACTGGAATAACAATTCTCTTGCTTCATCATCTGTTTCAGCAGTTGTGATAATAGATACGTTCATACCTTTTACCAAATCAACTTCTTCATAAGTGATTTCAGGGAATAAAGCCTGTTCCTTCAAACCTAAAGTATAGTTACCACGGCCATCGAAACTCTTAGGGCTGATACCTCTAAAGTCACGAATACGAGGAAGAACTACACAAATAAGTTTTTGTAAGAAGTCATACATTCTGTCGCCACGCAATGTAACCATTGCACCAACAGGCATACCTTCTCTTAATTTATATGATGCGATAGATTTCTTAGCCTTTGTAACAACAGCCTTTTGACCTGCTATCTTTGTTAACTGACCCTGAATCGTATCAGCAATCTTTGTATTGTGAGATGCTTCACCAACACCCATGTTCAATACAATTTTATGCAATCTAGGAACCATCATGTCATTTTTATAACCGAATTTTTCCTTCATTGCAGGTTTTACATCTTCTGCGTATTTTGCTTTTAAATTCTTTGTCTTAGCCATTTTTCTTTTCCTTTTCTTTTATACGTTAGGCATCAGCAGGGGTAAAATTAATTAACACCCTCTGAACCGCGTATTATTTAATTTATACGTCTAATTTTTCGCCGCATTTTTTACAAACACGAACTTTTTTTCCGTCAACTACTTCATGTTTAACTCTGGTTGCTTTTTCACAACTTGGGCAAACAATCATAACGTTAGAGCTGTCCAAAGGTGCTTCGATCTTATTCAAACCGCCCTGGATACCTAACATAGGGTTAGCTTTTTGAGCCTTCGTTTTCATATTCAAACCTTCAACAATAACTTTTGCTTCTGAAGGGATTGATTTTTTAACGTTTCCTTGTTTTCCTTTATCTTTACCTGTGGTAACAACAACTCTGTCACCTGTTTTTACGTGTAAAGATTTCTTTTCTTTATCTGTCATTTTTTTCTCCATTATTTTTACTGAACTTTCCGCTTTCGCAGGTCTGTTCCCGCTTTCTTGAAGATATCAAACTTAACACTCAATATCTTACTAAATTACTTCCGGTGCAAGAGAAACAATCTTCATGAAGTTGTTATCTCTCAACTCACGAGCAACAGGTCCGAAAACACGTGTTCCTCTTGGGTTACCGTCTTTGTTTATAACTACAGCTGCGTTGTCGTCAAATCTGATTACAGAACCGTCAGCACGAGTAATGTCGTGTTTTGTTCTAACGATAACTGCTCTTACAACTTCTGACTTCTTAACAGCCATATTAGGAGTAGCATCCTTTACTGTTGCGATAACAACATCACCAACTGATGCAAATTTCTTGTTTGAGCTACCCATTACACGGATAACCAACAATTCCTTAGCACCTGTATTGTCTGCTACTGTTAATCTGGTTTCTTGTTGTATCATTTTTCTATTCCTTTTCTTTTGCCTCTCCCTGCTCTCAGACAGGGTTGCTGTTTATTTCGTTACAGACTATCTAGCCTTTTCAACAATCTCTGATAAAGTCCAACGTTTGCCGCCTGAAATAGGTTTAGACTCAACAATTCTAACTGTATCGCCTATACCACATTCATTGTTAGCATCGTGTGCTTTATAGTTCTTGTTAGATTCGATAATCTTTTTGTATTTTGGGTGCGGATCGTAAGATGCAACCTTAACTACAATAGTCTTGTCCATCTTATCTGAAATAACTACACCTTGTTTTTCTTTCTTAGGCATTTGCTGCCTCCTTTTCTTTGATAACAGTCTTAATACGAGCAATTGTTCTCTTTGTGTTTGCTATTGCAGCAGGATTTTCTAATCTGTTTGTAGATTTTTGTAATCTGAGATTGAATAATTCCTTCTTCATATCAACTACAAGAGAGTTTAACTCATCAACTGATTTTTCACGAATATCTTGTAATTTCATTTTTGTTTTTCCTTATACTTTTTCTTACTTACTCAAGTTAAACTTAAGCTTCTGCTTCCTTTTCGACAACCTTAACCTTGATAGGCAACTTCTGAGCAGCTAATTCTAACGCTCTGATAGCAGTCTTTCTATCAAAATAGTCAAGTTCAAAAAGAATTCTGTTTGGTTTTACAACCGCTACCCAATATTCCACATTACCTTTACCTGAACCCATACGAGTTTCTGCAGGTTTTGCAGTAATAGGTTTATCAGGGAATATTTTAATCCATACGTTTCCGCCTCTTTTGATTTCACGAGTCATAGCACGACGTGCAGCCTCTATCTGACGGCTTGTAATCCAGCCAGGTTCAAGCGCTCTGAGTGCATAACGACCGAATTCGAATTCTGTACCTCTTGTTTCAGTACCTTTCATTCTACCTTTCATCATTTTGCGGAATTTTGTTTTCTTAGGCATTAACATTGTTATTGTTCTCCTATATCTTACTTGTTATCTTCTGCAGATTTTCCGCCACGTCTTGCACGCTTGTTGAATTTGTCTGCTGAATCTTTTGTGTTCTTACTCTTGATGTTTTGATCAGCTTTTTCGCCCGGCATTAAATCGCCTTTGAAAATCCAAACCTTAACACCAATCTTACCCATTATAGTATCTGCTTCGGTGAAGCCGTAATCAACATCAGCTCTTAAAGTCTGAAGAGGAATTCTTCCTTCTTTAGCCCATTCTGAACGAGCGATTTCAGCACCGCCTAAACGACCTGATACCATAACTTTAATACCTTGAGCACCTGCTCTCATCGTTCTTTGCATTGCCTGCTTCATAGCACGTCTGAATGCAACACGCTTTTCTAATTGTTGAGCAATTGCTTCACCTACCAGCTGTGCGTCTAAGTCGATTCTTGCAACTTCTACCACATTAATCAGGATGTTACGTCCTAAATATTTAGATACTTCCTTCTTAAGATCGTCAATTCCCTGACCGCCGCGTCCTACAACAATACCAGGTTTTGCTGTAACAACTGTTATTGTTGTACTCTGTGATTTTCTGTCAATAAGAATTCTTGAAACGCCTGCTGCGTATAATTTTTTCTTGATAAATTTTCTGATTTTAGCATCTTCTGCTACAAAACCGGCGTAGTCTTTAACCTTAGCATACCAAGTGCTTAACCAAGGTTTGATTATACCTACTCTAAATCCGGTTGGATGTGTTTTTTGTCCCATTTTATTTTTCCTTATTTATTTCCATCACTAACTACTACTGTGAGGTGAGAAGTTCTCTTAAGTCTTCTGTAAATACGACCTTGAGCTCTTGGCTTACCTCTTTTGTATGTTGCACTTTCGTCTGCATAGATTTCAGAAATCTTGAGTGCATCTTCACTAACACCAAATTTTTCTTTAGCGTTTGCAATAGCTGCAACCAAATTCTTTTCTACAACCTTAGCAGCAAAATAAGGCATAAAACGCAACATAACTTTAGCGTCTTTAACTGCTTTACCTCTGACTTCGTTGATTACTCTGCGAAGTTTTCTTGCAGTCATTTTTATATCTGTTTGTCTTGCTTTTGCTTCCATTTTTGTATTCCTTTTTCTTTTTTAGTTAATAAACTATTTTCTCTTAGCTATGTCAGAACCTGCGTGTCCTCTGTAAAGTCTTGTAGGTGCAAATTCCCCCAACTTGTGACCAATCATCTGCTCAGTAACATATACAGGAACGTGAGTTTTCCCGTTGTGAACAGCGATTGTGTGTCCTAACATATCCGGAATTATCATTGATGCCCTAGACCAAGTCTTGATTACTTTCTTTTCAGAATTAGCATTCATCTTGTCTATTTTCTTTTGTAGAGATTCTTCTACGTAAGGGCCTTTTTTTAATGAACGTGCCATTAATTTCTCCTTTTTATTACTTGGTAGACTCAGTCTACCCTACTTTCCTATTTTTTTCTGCGTCTTACAATTAACTTGTTAGAAGCTTTGTTTTTCTTACGTGTCTTATAACCAAGTGCCGGTTTGCCCCAAGGTGTCTTAGGGTGTCCGCCAGGACCTGTTTTACCTTCACCACCACCGTGAGGGTGATCGCAAGGGTTCATTGTTACACCACGTACGGTAGGTCTGATACCCATGTATCTTTTTCTGCCGGCTTTACCAATCTTTAAGTTCTTGAATTCTGAATTACCCAATGAACCGATTGTAGCCATACATTCTTTTCTTACCATTCTCATTTCGCCTGATGGTAATTTAACTGTTACATAGTTGCCTTCCTTAGCCATAACCTGTGCAGAATTACCTGCTGATCTGACCATCTTACCACCTCTTCCAGGTTCAAGTTCAATATTATGAACAATTGTACCTAAAGGAATGATATCTAAAGGCATAGCGTTACCTGTTTGAACAGGTGCTTCTAAACCACTTAAAATCACATCGCCTACATTTAAACCTTCAGGTGTTAGGATATATCTCTTTTCACCATCTGCGTAGAATACTAATGAAATTCTAACATTTCTGTTTGGATCGTATTCGATAGTCTTAACTGTACCCGGTACGCCAAACTTTTCACGTTTGAAATCAATAATACGGTAAGCTTTCTTAACTCCGCCACCTTTATGACGGCAAGTGATTCTACCGGTATTGTTTCTACCTGCTGTTTTCTTTATTGGCTTTAATAATGATTTTTCTGGAGTTGATGTAGTGATTTCTTGATAATCACTTACTATCATGCCTCTTTGTCCCGGAGACGTCGGATTAATTTTTCTAGTTGCCATTTTAATTTTCTCCTATTTATATCGGGCTTTGCCCGTTTGGCTTTAATTAAGCACCAACTAATTCTTCGATTGGATCACCTTCGATAGTAACGATTGCTTTTCTTGAAGAATCTGTTCTACCGAATTTGTAACCCATTCTCTTAGAATGAGATGGCATATATACTGTTCTTACTTTTTTTACTTTTCTACCAGGGAATGCTAATTCTACTGCTTGAGCGATTTCTACCTTTGTAGCATCTTCCTTAACTTCGAATGTATATTGTCCCATAGTAGTTGCTATCATAGACTTTTCAGTAATGATAGGCTTCTTTATGATGTCGTATAATCTTTCCTTGTTACTCATTATTGTAATCCCTCCGTTATTGCATTTACTGCAGCTTCTGTCATTACAACATAATCAGCTTCAAGTAAATCTTTTACGTTCAAGTTGGTAGGTAAAATCATCTTAACTGTAGGGATGTTTCTGCCTGCCAATGATAAGAATTTATTTTCTTCTGCTTTTGTATCCGCAACGATAAGGACTTTACCTGTTACATTTAAAGATTTTAAAGCTGCAGCAACTAATTTAGTCTTAGGTGCATCAATAGCTGAGAAATCTTTAACAAGAACAAGCTGATCAGCTCTTGCTGATAAAGCAGATTTGAGAGCTAATTTTCTAGCCTTTTGAGGCATAGCCAAATCGTAGTTTCTTGGTTTTGGTCCAAAGATAACACCACCACCAGCGAACAATGGAGATCTTGTTGAACCTGCTCTTGCTCTACCGGTACCTTTTTGTTTCCATGGTTTTCTTCCGCCGCCTGAAACTTCTGCTCTTGTTTTTGCACAAGCGTTACCTGAACGTGCGTTGTTTAATTGTCTTCTTAATGCCAAATGCATTACGTGCATATTAGGTTCAATACCGAAAACTTCTTTGTTTAAGGTAATATCGCCTAATGCTTCGCCTTTTGTATTTAATAATTTTGCCATTTTTCTTTTTCCTTTTGCTTTCCGTCTACCCCTTTTCGATTACCTCTCGATTTATTCGGGCTTGTGATTTCTTCACTTCGTTCTCAAAAACTTCGTTTTTGGTCACTTCGCCGAAATCTTTACCCTTATGAGTTTCGCTACGCTACACTCTACCGAAAAATCGATTTTATATGGCAGAAGCGGCTTGTATTGTCTTACAGTGGATTAACCGTTCCATTTTGTTCTAGAAGGAGTAATTGTAACCAATCTGCCTTCACAACCCGGAACTGAACCCTTAATTAATACTAAATTGTTTTCGCTATCAACCTTAACTAATTTCAACTTAGTAATAGTAACTCTTTCATTACCCATGTTACCTGCCATTCTTTTACCCTTGATAACACGTGAAGGAGTTGTACCGGCACCAATTGAACCAGGTTCTCTGTGATTCTTTGAACCGTGTCCCATTGGTCCTCTTCCAAAGTTATGTCTTTTAACTGTACCTTGGAAACCTTTACCTATTGAGTGTCCGACAACATCAACCTTCTGAATACCGTCTAAAACTGATAATTCAATCTGTTGACCAACAGTAAATGCTGATGGATCTTCAACTCTGAACTCTTGTAAATGTCTGTAATTTTCAAGGTTATTCTTCTTGAAGTGACCAATTTGAGCCTTTGTTAAGTGTTTTTCCTTAGCTGCAACTGTACCAACCTGGATAGCGTTGTAACCATCTGTTTCAACAGTCTTAACTTGTGTAACCACAATCGGATCAACCTTGATTACAGTAACAGGAACTGCCAAACCTTGTTCATCAAAGATTTGAGTCATCCCTAACTTTTTACCTATTACACCTAGTGTCATAATTTTCTACCTTTCTGGGTACACTAAATATGCGTAATACACCTAAAAGTGTTAACTTAATATTCATTTCCCCTGCGAGCGCTACTAATACCTTTGAGGCTATTGCCCCACGCCTTTCAAAAGACGTTGTAGTTCACATTATCTGCAAAATGCTATAAGTTTTCAAAAAACTGATTTAAATGTTCGGCTTGTGATTAAATTCCTCGTGATTAAATATCAAAATTATAATTTAACTTCAATATCTACCCCTGCCGGTAAATCTAATCTGCTGAGTTCTTCAGTAGTTTGTTGTGTTGGTTCATATATATCGATAATTCTCTTGTGAGTTCTTAATTCAAAGTGTTCACGAGATTTCTTATCAACGTGTGGTGAACGCAATACACAATAAATACGTCTTTTTGTAGGCAAAGGAATAGGGCCTGCTACTTTTGCGTCTGTTCTTTTAGCTGTTTCAACAATCTTTTCAGCAGATAAATCTACCAATTTGTGTTCATAAGCTTTCAAACAAACTCTGATTCTTTGTCTTTTTGCTGTAGTTGCCATTTCTTTTTCCTTTATCTGTTTTGTACTATCGACGGCCAAAACCGCCCACTATAAGTGATTCTTGCTATTTATAAAAAATTTCGGTCTCACTATAGCACTCTAATCCTATAATAAACATAATTTACAGTCAACAAGGGGATAATGATTTTTCTTTATTATCTTAATAAATCTTTATACAGAAAAAAGTCACTCTGCTCTTTTTGAACAAAGTGACTTTTTCATTTATTATTTTATAACTATTGTTCTTTTGAATGCTCAGCCTTTTTGAGTTTAATCAAATCTATGCAAGCACCGATTGCTGTTCCGATACCGGCTGACAATATAATCCCTGAAGCGATTACTGAAGGTTTTCTCAGGGTTTTCAAAGAATTTTTTATGGATTTTGAAACAGTTGTATTTTTCAGATCGATACCATGATTTGAGTAAATCCTCTTCATGTCTGAGATATAATCTCTTTTCTGCGCAATAGTAGGATTTCCTCTCATTGGTAAAAGAGTTGCTCTTGTCAACTGATACGTTGCGGCACCACCTGCCGCACCAATAAGCGCACCTGCAATACCGCACTTTGCAGATAAATTATATTTCGACGTTTTATTAACTTCCATTTTATACCTCAGCTTTTATACTATACTTATGCTTGCTTTGATGCCTTTTGATTCTTTAAATAATCAACTGCAAAACCTATACCTGCACCAATAAGTGCCATACCGCAAAGATTTTTTGCAACATTCATTGGACTTGTTACGGCCTTTTTAGCACCTTTAACAATTTTTGATACAGTTGTCTTCTGCATATCAAACAAACCTGTTGATTTGTAGATAGATTTTAAAAGTTCTATTCTGTCTTTCTTTGCACCGTATGCTGCGTTCTTCAGACCTGCGAAATTTGCGTTTATCATACCGTACTGATATCCGATTGATGATGCACCTAATGCTGCACCTATAACTGCGCCCTTCTTTGTATTTTTATAATTTGTTGTTGGAGCTACTGCATTTACTTCCATTATAATTCCCCTTATTTGTATATATACACTCACTTAATATTGCTGAATATGATTTTTTGCTACCTAAATAAGAAATCGTTACAATCATTTTATTATAAATACGGACAAAAAATAGAGGGTTGAAACCCTTACAAATAAGCATATTTACATTTCTTAACATGGTTTAACAAAAATGGCAATTTTCAAATCAAAAAAAACTTTATCATGGTACAGGGGATTAAGAGAATGTTCAACTGACGAAAAAATTAAAAATTAGTCAAATGAATGAACAGAGTATACCGTAAACATACAAAACGGAAATTAATTCACATCAATCTTTCAAATTTGCACAGGCAGCATACGTAAAGGTATGTAATACCCTGCATATTTGGAATCTTTAAACCTTCACTAACATAAAATTTCATAGACAGCGCACATGGCGATATCTACACTCGTTTTTGTGTGCGAGCTTAAATGTGCATAATTGCCAAAA
>JAILHQ010000029.1 GCA_024695725.1 Cyanobacteria bacterium RUI128
CAAAAAGAGTACGGTAAAACAGATTTGGAACTCGTTTGTGAGCTAAAAATAGACGGGCTTGCAATTGCGCTGTCATACACAAACGGGCTTTTTACGACAGGTGTAACACGCGGTAACGGTATTATTGGTGAGAATATTACCCAAAACCTCAAAACAGTGAAAGCTGTTCCGTTAAAGTTATTTGAGAATGTGAATATAGATGTTAGAGGCGAAATTTATATGCCTATTTCTTCTTTTAATAAGCTGAACGAAGAAAGTATGAAGAATAACGACAAAATCTTCGCTAACCCGAGAAACGCGGCAGCAGGTTCTCTCAGACAGTTAGACAGTACAATTACCGCAAAACGGGATTTGTCCATGTTTACATATACGGTTATTCTGCCTGACGGAAACAACACGATTAAAACCCATTGGGATAGTATTCAGTATATTAAAAAACTCGGGTTTAAAACTAACCCGAACATAAGACTTGTAAAAGATATTGATGGTGCAATACAGTTCTGTAAAGACTGGGAAACAAAACGGTTTGAACTTGATTATGCAACCGACGGTGTTGTAATCAAGATAAACAGTTTTGCGGCACAAAACGAACTCGGGTTCACTGCGCGTGCTCCAAAATGGGCAACTGCGTTCAAGTTCCCGCCAGAGGAAATTTCAACAACCTTGGAAGATATTGAAATCGGGGTCGGAAAAACAGGTGCAATAACTCCTGTTGCAAACCTTACCCCTGTCTTGCTTGCAGGAAGTACTGTTGCAAGAGCAAGCCTTCACAACTTTGATGAAATAGAAAGACTTGATGTGAGAATAGGGGATTCTGTTTTTATTAAAAAAGCGGCAGAAATTATCCCGAAAGTTATTAAAGTAGTTGACGATGAGGAACATTATAAGCGCCCTAAATACATTCCACCGACGGAATGCCCTGTCTGTCATTCACCGTTAGAATACAGAGAAGGTGAGGTCGTTGCCTACTGTTCTAATCGCTATTGTCCTGCAGTCGCAAAGGCAAAACTTGAATATTGGGTATCAAAAGAAGCTATGGATATTGATAATATCGGGCCTTCTGTCATAGAGCAGTTATATAATATGAACATGGTGAAAACTCCGGCTGATTTCTACAAACTTTCGCAACAGGATTTTATGATGCTTGATTTGGTTAAAGAAAAATCTGCATATAATATGTTTTCATCTATACAGGCAAGCAAGAACAGACCGCTTGCGAAGTTTATTACAGCGCTTTCTATCAGGCATGTCGGGAAAGAAACAGCGGATATACTGGTTAATGAATTAAATTCGTTGTCTAATATCAGAAATGCTGATATTGAAACCCTTTCAAATATTGAAGGAATAGGCGAAAAGATTGCACAAAGTATTTATGAATTTTTCCATTCGGAAGATTCTGATAAGTTGTTGTCTGAATTGGCTGAACTCGGTGTTATTCCGTCAGAATCAAGCCAAAAGCTCTCTGATGATTTTGCAGGGCTGACTTTTGTCTTAACAGGAACTTTACATTCGATGACAAGAGATGAAGCAAGTGATAAAATAAAAGAAAGGGGCGGTAAGACATCGTCATCTGTATCAAAGAAAACATCATTTGTTGTCGCAGGTGAAAATGCAGGTTCAAAATTTGACAAAGCAACCGCTCTTGGTGTAAAAATATTATCAGAAGATGAATTTTTAAATATGATGGGGTAAGGTTGTTTCATCATATAATCATAGGTTTTACATATCCGTATAATTAGGTAAGGATTTTATAATGAAGAATAAATTAAATGTAATTCAAATCAACGGTATACAGGGGATAATATTTCTAATCGGAGCTATTATATGTTTGATAGCAGGTTTTGTAGCTTTCCCCGGTATGGTTTTTAAGATGGGCTGGAACTTTTTGGCTCATGCAACTGATGTTGTGCCGACAATAGGTATGCTTCAGGGTACTCTGCTTTGGGGGATTGTTGTTGTAAGTTACTTTGCGTTTAAGAAAAAAGGGTTCTTCATTGAGTTTAAATCAGGGAACGATCTTTCAAGAGAAGAAATGGATGCCGTTATGCACCGTATCAGAACTGAAAGACAGGCTGATTTGATTGCTAAGTCGATTATGAAGGCAAGAGAGCTTGAACTGGAAGCAAAAAAAGAACTTGATACCTTCGAAAAAGAAAACACAGAAATCAAAAACAATTAAAAAATTGTCTTGACAATAAAGTGTGTTCTTAATAATATATTATTGTTGCCGGTATAGCTCAACGGTAGAGCAACGGTTTTGTAAACCGTAGGTTGTAGGTTCGATTCCTATTACCGGCTTTTTTACATGTAACTCAGTTTTATGTGTAATCTCCGCCCTTGTGGCTCAGGGGCAGAGCACTCCCTTGGTAAGGGAGAGGTCACGAGTTCAAATCTCGTCAAGGGCAAATTTTTTTGATAACCAAATATGGGTAGATGGCCGAGTGGCTAAAGGCGACAGACTGTAAATCTGTTCCCGCGAGGGTACGGTGGTTCGAATCCACCTCTGCCCATTTATTGATAAAAAACAGGATAGGTAAAAACCTATCCTGTTTTTTTATAGCAACGGGCAGAGGTATCTTCTGCACCACCGGTGGTTCTTCCTCCATTTGCTTATTCTGTCTGCTTTTCTGTTATGCAGAACTGTGACGCAAAACGTGACATTTAGTCACCTTTTGCTGGGCGCAAACGGAGTCCTTACCTCTGCCCACCATTTTAATAGCAGATGTGAAAACATCTGCTATTTTTTATTGATTGAGGTGGATTCAAATTGCGTTTTCTGATATCCGGTTATGTATTATTAACATATATTTGGATAAGTTCTGCAACCTTATCGGCACTTGCATTCTTGAAGGCTGTCATGGCTGATTTGTAATTGTTTTCCGTGAGCCAGCCTGCGACACTTTGTTCTAATGTTGCCCAGTCTGCCTCAAAGAATGATGCATTGTTTCCGTCATAAAAAGCTATTCCTTCAATCCAGCCTTTTCCGCCATCGCCATCTTTAGTGAGTGCATTTTTTATAACAATACTGTCGTCAATTTTACCTTTTCTTGATTTTATGGCCTCTGCCGTATTTTTATCGTTCGCTAAAACGTGCAGGCTTGTCTCTGTTACATAGTCTTTCTTTTTATCAAGTTTAATATCGTAGAACAGGAACATTTTATCAAGAGAATAGTCAGTGTCCGTAATGATTATTCTGTCACTTGTTCCTCCGCCATCTGATATTGTAATCTTTTTATCAAGGTTTTGGATATAATAAATATCATCTCCGTTGCCTGCCGATAAACTCATTGCATACTTATTGTTTGCATCTGTAACGAGAATATTATTTCCGCCTTTTCCGTTTACGGTTTTTGTTTTAGCCCCTGCATATATTTCATCGGAATAAGCAGAGCCTGTTATCTTTTTACCTTCGCCCGTGAGAGTTAATCTGATATCTCCGTCGTTAATTTGACTCATAATATCTTTTGCATCAACATCATCTGATGTATAAACATTAGTCATTTTCTTTTTAAAGAACCCTGCAATAGCAGTTCCTTCAACGGATTTATCATTATAAGCTCTTGTAATTACGAGGTTGTTTCCGCTTTTGGAATAGTATAATTTATCCGTATCAAACTCAAGGTTTATGCTGTCTGCTTTTTGGGCTGTATAAATAATGTCGTTTCCATCACCTTTGTTTATGGTTATGGTTTTGTCGCCTTTGCCTGTTATGTAGATTTTGTCGTTCCCTTTTCCTGCATCAACGGAATCTGTTCCGCCCCCTGTGTAGATTTTGTCGGAAGCAGTTGTACCGTGAAAGTTTTCGCTAAAGTTTGTTCCGCTGAATTTGTTGGCATATTTCCCTGTCCCTTCAACCTCATAGGCATCAAACAGGTTGTAGTTGTTGTAGTAACCTTTTTGGGTGTTTACCACAACCCCTGCTCCTTTGTAATCTGCAATATTTGTCAGAGTTATCTGAACATGTTTTCTTGTGTAATCAACTACGGCAGTACCTGTTTGTATTTCCGTCAAATCAACAGGCGCATAATCATCCATATCTTCGAAGATAAATCCACCGACAGGGTTTTCTTTTGGCTCATAAAGTTCTCCGCCGTAATATGTTCCGGGCTCAAAGACTTTTTTCCCTATTTCCTGAAGGTTTTTTCCGTTCTTATCTCCGATATAGTATGTAATAGAAGAAGAATGTCTTGCTGCCTCGTATTCGTTTATATTATCGTCATCTATTTCTTTCATTGAAGGAATTAAATATTCATTTATAGGCTGAAATCCCCATCCGCCATATGGTCCTTCATAATCAAGATATTCATAATGCCCCCAAAAAACACGGTGTCCTGCAGTAGATTGAGCTTCACCCACTCGGTTGCCATCAAGATCGTGATAGTAGTGAGCATATTTGTACCATTCGGCTTTAGCATATATATGAATGGTTGTTGTTTTGGCAGGTTTTGTTGCATAACCTGTTATGGTAACGGAATTAGCTTTTCTCACAATCCTTACCTGACCTGCCATATCGTTAGTGAAGTTAAAATTAATTGCCTCAGTTGAGTTTTTTAAATCTAATTTCAGGGTTTTCTTTTCATTTATCCCCATATTGTAGTCATAATTTGCCATAGTTGTTTTTCCCCAATATTACTTTTGAATAGTCAATATCATATCAAATTATATGTGGAAGGTCAATAAATTATTGTTTAGAGGGATAAACAATAATTTATGTAACAATTCCCCCTGTTGAATGAGTCATACATGTACAAAACAATGGTGATATGGTATTATTTTTATATGAAAAGTATTGCAAAAACAGTTCTGCATAAAATAGTGGAGGTAACTCTTGCTATAATATGTTTTGCGTATTTTTCAGTAAGTAGGTTGGGCATACCTGCCCAACAATAACTTTATGATATTATAATGCTATGAATTATCATAGAGTTTATATTCCAAACAGTTTTGTTCACATAATCATCGCAAGTTATGAAAGAAAGCATATTTTTATTGATAACATTGAAATTTTAAGGACTGCATTTAAAAAGACAATGCAAAATTATAAATTTGAAATTGTTACAATTTGTGTTTTACCTGACCACATACATTTGATACTAAATCCTGAAAATATTAAAGAATATTCAAAAATAATATCATCTGTTAAACATAGTTTTTCTC
>JAILHQ010000063.1 GCA_024695725.1 Cyanobacteria bacterium RUI128
AAAATTTTTATATCAAAATATTGCAAAAAAATTAAAGATTATTTTCGAAAATATTCGATAAAATTTGGTCAGAAAATTTTATAAATGTTATAAAAATTTACAAAAATTATTTTATTTTTCTGAAAATGTTACATTTCTTAAAATAGTATCTATGTAAAAGTTAACATTTACATTTGTAAAAACTGTTTATATAACTGCAAACTTATTTTCTTTTATGATAAAATAGTAGAAAATGGAGAGAATAATATGATTACAGTAAAAGACGTAGAACATGTTGCAAAACTTGCAAGATTAGAACTTACAGAAGAAGAAAAAGAAAAGTTTGCGGGTCAGTTAGGCGACGTTTTGAAATACGTAGAACAAATGAACGAAGTTGATACAAGCAATGTTGAGCCAATGGCACACGCAATCGATTTCGTTAATGTAACAAGAGAAGACACCGTCAAGTATGAACAGACAAAAGAGCAGTTAATGAGCAATGCTCCTGATGAAGAAGACGGGTTCTTTAAAGTCCCAAAAATCAACTAGGTTAGGGTAAATAAAAGGGATTATCTATCCCTTTTTTAGTTTAGTGGAGTGTGTATTATGACAAAATTTATATTTATAACGGGTGGTGTTGTTAGTTCTCTGGGTAAGGGAATTATCGGAGCATCTTTAGGGAAACTCCTTCGTTCGAAAGGTTTTAGTGTTGCTATTCAAAAGTTTGACCCATACATAAACGTTGACCCGGGTACAATGAGTCCGTTTCAGCACGGGGAAGTTTTTGTAACCGATGACGGTGCGGAAACAGACCTTGATTTGGGGCACTACGAACGATTTATTGATGCTAACTTCAGCCAGTTGAGTAACGTAACCTCAGGCAGCGTTTACCAAACCGTTATAAACAAAGAGCGCAGAGGGGATTATCTCGGCGCAACAGTTCAAACTATTCCGCACATTACAAACGAAATAAAATCAAGAATTTTAAAAGCGCAAAAACAATTCAAAACAGATTTTCACATTATTGAAATCGGAGGTACAATAGGTGACATCGAAGGTCTGCCTTTTATTGAAACAGTAAGACAGTTCAAGACTGAAGTCGGCATAGGAAATGCTATAAATATTCACTGCACACTTTTACCTTATCTTCCGACCTCGGGAGAGCTTAAAACAAAACCGTCTCAACACAGTGTTAATGTATTGAGAAGTTACGGTTTGCAGCCTGAAATTTTGGTATGCCGTACATCTAAGCCTATTCCTAAAACAGAAAAAGATAAACTGGCTCTGTTCTGCTCAGTTGCAAAAGAAGCAGTTATCGAATGCCGTGATATGAAGAGTATTTATGAAGTACCGCTCGCTCTTGACGAACAAAACTTTGCAGAGGTTGTGCTTCATCTGCTTCATACTCAGGATAAAAAATCACAGTTAGACTCTTGGAAACAACTGGTAGACAAAATCAGAAATCCTAAGAAAACCGTTAAAATCGCTATTGCAGGGAAATACACAAAACTTTCCGATGCGTACATTTCGGTTGTTGAATCGCTGAAACACGCAGGTTACAGTAATGAGGCAAAGGTTGAAATCAAATGGATAAATTCAGAAGAATGTACTGATGACAAAAAGTGCAAGGAATTATTCAAAGATGTACACGGGCTTGTCGTTCCTGGCGGTTTCGGGGTAAGAGGTATTGAAGGAAAACTTAATGCTATCAAATATGCACGTGAAAATAACCTTCCGTTCTTGGGTATATGTCTTGGTATGCAATGTGCGGTTATTGAATATGCACGAAATGTTGTCGGTCTGAAGGACGCTAACTCAAAAGAGTTTGACGAAGGCTGCACATATCCAGTTATTGACCTTATGCTTGAACAGAAGAATGTAAAAGGATACGGCGGAACAATGCGTTTAGGCGCATACGACTGTGTAGTTAAAAAAGATTCAGTTGCACATAAAGCATACGGCGCAACAAAAATATCTGAACGACACAGACACAGATACGAAGTTAATAATGAATACATCGACAAAATAAAAGATGCCGGTCTGGTATTCTCAGGAATGTCTCCTGACGGAATGCTCGCAGAGATGGTTGAACTTCCTGAAAACGACTGGTTTGTTGCTGCACAGTTCCACCCTGAATTCAAATCAAGACCTGAAAGACCGCATCCGTTATTCAAGGGGCTTGTTGACGCCGCAGTAAAAAGAGTTAAATAGTCTCAGGCGAGTGAGGGGAATTATGACTGATTTAAAAATATATTTAGACAAAGATATTGATACAGAGCTAATTAAAAGCAAAAAAATCGCAGTAATCGGCTTTGGTTCACAGGGATACGGTCAATCCATGAACCTAAAAGACAGCGGTTGCGATGTTGTTTTGGGGTTAAGAACAAACGGTGCTTCATACACAAAAGCAAAAGACTACGGTTTCAAAGTAATGACTATTGAAGATGCTGTAAAGGGTGCCGATATTGTTCAAGTTCTTATACCTGACGAACTTCAGGCAAAAGTATATGAAGAACAAATAAAACCAAACATGAGAGATGGTCAGTATTTGATGTTCTCACACGGGTTTAATATACATTTCAAAAAAATAGTCCCGCCGGAGGGGGTAAATGTAATAATGGTTGCGCCAAAAGGTCCGGGGCATACGGTAAGAAGCGAATATACACAAGGAAAAGGTGTACCGTCACTTGTTGCTGTAGAACAGGATCCGTCAGGTGACAGTCTTGCTGTTGCTTTGTCTTACGCATCAGCAATAGGGGCTGGCAGGGCAGGTATTATTGAAACAACCTTCAGAGAAGAGACAGAAACTGACCTATTTGGGGAACAAACCGTTATTTGCGGGGGAGTTTCCGCTCTTATTAAAGCAGGGTTTGAAGTGCTTGTTGAAGCAGGATATTCCCCATATATGGCGTACTTTGAAGTTTGCCACGAAATGAAGCTTATTGTTGATTTAATAAATCAGGGCGGAATAGGCGATATGTATTATTCTATCTCTAATACGGCAGAATACGGCGATATGACCAGAGGGATAAAGGTAGTGGGAGAACCTTCAAAGGATGCAATGAGAAAAATTTTGAAAGACATACAATCAGGCGCATTTGCTGAAGAATTTCTGTCAGACATAAACGGCGACAGAAAAGTATTTAATAAATTAAGAGAAGAAAACAAAAATCTTTTAATAGAAAAAATAGGTCAGGAAATTCGAAGTTCCTTCAAATGGAACAATGATAACCGAATTATTGACAGAAACAGAAATTAGGTTAAATAGGAGTTTAAAATGTTTAGTACAACTGCAATATACGAAGTTCTTTCCTTCAGTGTCGGAGATACAAAAGCCGGTACAAAAATGGGTAAACTTCAACTGAAAAATACGGAAGATGAAACTACACTGAATTGTATCCTGTGGGAAGAAACACTGAACAGAACAGATATGAAACTGTACAGAGTCGGGAATCTCGTCAGAATAGTTTCCGCATCCTTTAATGAAAGATTTAACAACTGTCTTGTTTCGGCACTTGAGCTTGTAAAAGAGGCTAAAATGGGGCTGACTGAAGAAGAAAGAAAAGAAACATATGACAAGATAATTGCACACCTTGAACAGATAAAAAATAATGATTTAAAAATGTTTGTTCTTAAGTTTTTTGTAGATTACAAAGAGGACATAATGGTATCCCCTGCCGCAAAATCTATGCATCATAACTACATTGGCGGACTGCTTGTTCACACGCTTGAATGTATAGAAATGGCAAAAATGGTTATCAAACAGTCTTTCCAAAACATAAACGAAGACAATGCCATTGCAGCCTGTGCACTGCACGACATAGGGAAAATATTTGAATATACTATCGATGAAGAAAACGGTCTTATAGACTATGACGACGAATTTAAGAGAGAATGGTTCAGTCACACTCAATATGCATATTCATTATGTATGACTAACGGCTTTAAAGAGGTTGCCAAAATGATTGCGGCACACCACGCAAGAGCAGAATGGGGTGCAATTCTAGACCTTGACGAAAAAGATCTTGAAAACTATGTCTATTTTGTTCACCACATTGACGACCTTTCGGCGAAATTCGGTAAAACCAGCGCAGGCATGCTCTAACATAGGGAAATTTTTATTTTTTGGTATAATATAACCATAGAGGAGATGTGAATTGAAAGTTAGTGTGAAAGTTCCTGCCACGTCGGCAAATATAGGACCGGGATTTGACTGTTTGGGTATGGCTTTGCCTATCTATAACATAGTTACTATCGATGAAACAGTTTTACCTGGGACAGGAGTTGAAATCAACATTTTATCTGATGAAGAAGATGTTGATAAGCTAATCATTGACCATATACCAAAGGACGAAAACAGTATTGTTTACAAGGCTGTTGAAATGCTTTACAACTCTATCGGTCAGACTCCATCAGAACTTAAAATCAACATTCAGACTTCAATTCCTGTAACAAGGGGCTTAGGCAGTTCAGCCGCCGTAATAGTCGGAGCGTTAATGGCAGCAAATAAGTTATTGGGTAACCCTGCAGATGAATCGGCACTCCTTTCTATAGCAACTGAACTTGAAGGACACCCTGACAATGTTACCCCTGCGATAGTCGGAGGTTTGGTAATATCTTCGCTTGAAAATGACGGGAGTATAATATACAGAAAATTACACTGGCCTGAAGAATGGGCTATAACGGTATGTATTCCTGATGTTGAGTTAGCAACAGAAATTTCACGTTCTGTTATACCGAAGGAAGTACCGCTTGAAAATGCTGTTTTTAACCTTAAGAGAATGGGCATGTTTATTAAGGCTATTGATGATGAGGATACAGAACTTATGAAGGTTGCACTAACAGATAAATTACATCAGCCGTACAGAGAAAAACTTGTTCCAGGTCTTAAAGAATTAACCCAGGCCTTCAGACACGAAGAAGACATTTTAGGCTGCGTCCTGAGCGGAGCAGGTTCTTCTATGCTGATTATTTCAAAACAAAGCGCAATAGATAAAGTAAATTCAATCACACAGGAAACAATGAATAACCTTAATGTAAGAGCTGATATAAGAACGCTTAAACTTGAAGAAAACGGCGCTACTATTCTTAACGAAGACTAAACAACAGCCATGTCATTAAGCGAAAATCTCTATCTCTGGAGATTATTTTCTGTTGTAAAAATTTAACCCCCTATATTTACACCCTATATTTACCCCCAAAAAAGAAAGGCAAACTTCCGAAAAAGTCTGCCCCTCTTACCATAATTAACAACGAAAAAGAGTTGAAAAAACCTATTATTAGCCACCGAATGTTTTGAAGCTGCCTTCGATATTCTTTGAAACAACCTTTTGACAAGCTTCCATTTCTGTTTGGAGTGCTGTTTGTTCCGTACCAAGTTGTTCTAATCGAAGTTGAAGCTCTCTGTCTTCGGCCTGTATTATTTCTGTCTTAGCATTGATATCAGCTACTGCTTTATCATACTTCTCTTGTTTGTAGAAGTATTGGTTCATAGCGTCCTGATAAGCAGCGTCATCAGTGATTGTTTCACATTTTAATGTATAAACTGTGTCATCATCTTCAAACTTAACAGTAGAGAATCTACCCTTACCGTCAGTTTCCATCAACGCTTTCTTTGTACTTTCAATTTTTGTGTTTAGATAAGTTGATGTGTAGTACATGAGTTTGTTTTGAGAATCAATACCGTTTGTTGCAATACGGTCTTGTCTCCAAGCACCTGCTGCAGCATCTTCTAAGTCAGTTGTAGTCGTGTAGTATGTATGACCAAACATCTTGAATGAATACAAGCCACCTAAGTATTCACCCGTATCAGGGTTGAAACAAGCTGAAATGTTACCGTATGCAATTGGGTTTGAACCCTTCATATCGGCAAGAACTTGCTTAAGTTCAACTTGCATGTCTTCATTTTCATTCCATTGCTGGATTGTAATATCATTCAGGTCACAGTTACCTACACCTGTAAAGTTTGTATAAGTAGGATCATTGTCTACACTATGGAAATACAATGTATCTACCCATTTTGTCTGATCAGGGTCAGTAAGGTCTATTGATGACAATTCTGCACCGGTCAAAGTATAAACACCATCTGTATAATATACAGTCTTATCACCGGTACGTACTTCGACTTTAGCGACATCACCCTGTGAACCTACAGCATCGTCCATATCTTCGCCACAGATGAATGCATAGTAGTTTATAGCATCACCTTCTGAGTCTGTCATACCGCTATCAACACCGGTATCAACAAAGTAATATGTCTTTTCAGGATCATATTTTGCACCATAGCTGGACAACAATTGATCAATAATAGCACGTTGATTTTCATCATTGAAGTCAACCTCAGAAAATGCTTTATTAGCGGCAATTGTTGCTTCAACCGTTGGCTTATTGGTATCACTAACCGGTTTTGTTGGGTCAAAATCCTTATTAGGGACTTTTACTTTCATAGCCTCTTCAAATACCCATTCGTTGGTATCATAAAGAACATCTTCTGTTGGAGGTGTCGCACTAGGATCACCAGGCGTTTTAACCGTACCCTTAACATGTTTTTCAGCTTTATCGCCCGCAAGAACCTTTGTTGTTCTTCCTGTCAATGCATCAATTTCTTCCACAGCATCGACATCAGCCTGGGTATTTGCCCTCTTAAAGATGTGAGTTGAAGTTATTCCGTTCCTTTCAACTACCAATGTGTAAGAGTCATCACCTGCACCAGGCAACGTTTCTTTGTGATACGTTGACTGATTTACTTTGTATGTTTTATCAGGTCTTACCGTAAAGTGGTTAGTATGCGTAGCCTGAATTTCAGGTGCATTCATCTTCTTGGATTGACCTGTGTAAACATTTTCATAGTGATAACTTGTTACTACATAGTTAAATTCTTCATTCGGTATCGCAATCTGATAGTAATCAGAGATTACTTCATCATTAATACCGTCACTCCAAGCATATTGGAGAGTAGTAAAGTCGTTACTGTCAGGACACGTCGGAACTGACATTGTCAACATCTGATTGAACAGATCGGCTGACTGGTTTGCTAAGTTAAGCCTTTGTTGGTTTAACTGCTGGCCCTCGTACTCAGTGTTTGTCTTTCTGGCAGACAGTGATAAGTACCTAGCCTGAGAAGCTGCCATTCCCATAGGTATTCTCCTTTCATTGTTAATTAATAGAAGTATTCAGTTGTTTTCATGGTTCTTTTTAATGTTGTTTGAAAACATGTCAACGCAACACTATTAGTATGTTACATTTCTTTACAAAACTTTTCAACGGTTTTGATTCTTATTTCTATACTATAGTCAGACAAATATCATACTTTAGTATGACAAATAGGGGGGGAGAATGTATTATTAGACGTCACAGCGAGGAGTGAAACGACGCGGCAGTCCGGTTATGTATTCCGGGTTGCCACGAAATTGCAAGCAATTTCTCGCAATGACAAATGTGTTTATCCCGTTAAACTATAATTTTCCCCAAAAGCACACAAACAAAAAAAGACAGACTCTATAAAAGATCTGCCCTTTATATTAGTTAGTAACCTGCGATTTCTCTTTGTACTGAATCAGACACTTGGCCAGCTGATCGGGACAACTTGTACCCTTTCCGCCGCAATCAATGCCTTCTAGCCGATTAATAACCTCATCTATATGCATTCCCTCAACAAGTTTGCATATACCTGTAAGGTTACCCTGACAGCCGCCAAGAAATTGTATTTTGTTTATAATACCATCCTGGATAGCAACACCTATCATTTTTGAACACGTACCGTGTGTTTGATACTGAATTATTTCTTCCT
>JAILHQ010000081.1 GCA_024695725.1 Cyanobacteria bacterium RUI128
TTTTGCTTGAAGATAAATTTTTTCTAACCCTAATTCATCTTCATCAATAATACCGTCAATACCACCGTCATGGCTAGTCGGAGTCATTGAACCTACACCATAGTTCATTTTTTCCATAAGAATTAAGACTATTCTTTCAAACTGAATAGGGTCAACGCTTTTTAACTTTGCCAATAACTCTTTTTTCAAACTTTCTGTGTATAAACTTTGAGCATTTTCAATTAATTCTTCAGGAGTTTTGTTTTCTTCAATATGCGTTTCTTGTAGTTCTGTTTCTATTTCGGGTTGATCTTCTTTATCTAAATTTTTAAGAAATCTTAAATCTATTCTGTCAGGTTTTGATTTTAATATATTTAATCCCTTTTCAGTTATTCTAAAAGAACCTTTTTCAGGAGATTCGATTAATTCAGAATTTTTCAAATATTGTTTTGCCCATGCTACACGATTATACATGGTCTTTTGCAATTTACTTGGCAACCATTCATTTCGCTCTTCTTCTGTCAAATTGTACTTATCAGACATTATTTCAACCATTTCTGATAATTTGACAGGTTTGCCGTCTTTTAATAATTCTAACAACGGTAACATTAATGTTTGAAAATCAGGTATTGCCATACTTCACTCCTTTTCTTTTAAAGTATCACAAAAATATTTCAAAAGACATTGTGTCTGTATGTAAAATTATTCCTGTTTTTTCGCTTTTTTGACTCCTTTCATGTATTGTGTTTCGTGATAGACGGAGGGGATTATGGAAGAAGCAGAATACAATATTACAGAAAAAGAGTTTAAAAAGATTGGCAAATGGGCAGAGAATATTTATAACATTGCCGTCATTGTTGATTATTTTGTTGCAAATCAGCCCGAGATTGAAGAATTATATAATTTAGCACCCGTTATTAAATCATTAAGACAAAACGCAGATTTACTAAATGCATTTTTTATTGATAACGAAAAATAAATTTTAACTTCCGACCTTTTTTATAAAATTTCCTACCTTAAAATTTTATTTCGCCACCCAATAAATTCTCATCTCAGGTGAAACAAAGAAAAAATCCCGCAAACCGGCATTGGGACAGAATTAGGAACAAATTAGACAAAATTGGAAGATTTTTGGACTTTCAGGACTTATGAAATGAGAATTTATTGGTTACTTCCAACCGCCAAACCCTTTGCACGCAGGGCTTTATGCCAAAATTCTAATATTAGGCGTTTATCTCATCTGAGGTGAAAAAATACAAAGACTCTGCCGAACAAAACAACTGAGTGTTGTTTTGTGAGAGGGAAGACGTGCGTAGCGCACAGCGATTACTCGTGAGGTAAGCAAAAAAATATAGCAAGGGAGAGATTCGAACTCTCGACCTCACGGGTATGAGCCGTGCGCTCTCACCAGCTGAGCTACCTTGCCATATCAATTTATTCAATTGTCTTAGTTGATTATCACATAACCATATCAAAATATCAAGTATTTATTTTATCAGTCTATTGTTGATATAGGATATATCGTTCTGTACAGTTTTACCGCATTCAGATCAATCTCTGCGAAGAAACCGCCCTGTTCGTTCTTTGCGTTTGATAATACCTCCGTTGTCGGTGCTATTACAAGCGAGTTTCCGATACAGGATACGTTGTCGTTACATTTGCCTGTCTGGTTACATGAAACTATGTAGACAAGGTTATCGTACGCTCTTGTTCTGTTCATTGCTAACCACATATCCTGTGCGGTTGTTAAGGCTGTTTTATCTTCATATATTTCGTTTGGTACAAGCCAGGCTGTCGGCAGAACAATTATATCGACACCTGTTTTAGCCAGTTCTTTGTAGTGAAGCGGATATCTAATATCAAAGCATATACCGAGTCCGATACGTCCGAAGTCAAAATCTACGGTAACAAGTTTATCTCCCGGGGTTATTCTTTCCCCTTCGGTTCCGCCCATATAGTTATACAGGTGAATTTTTCTGTATTTATCAACCACTTTTCCGCTGCGGTCAATAATAAACGAGGTATTATAAAGTTTATCGTTTTCTTTTTCTATAACCGTGCCGGCAACAATGTTAGTATTGTATTTTTTTGCAAGTTCGCATACGCTTTGGATAGTTTTACCGCCGTCTTCGGGTTCAGGCGAATTTAAAAATGAATCGTGATGAATACCTGTTGAGAAAAATTCAGGCAAAATCACAAGATCAAGATTTTTATCGGCGAATTTGCCGATAAAATGTTCAACCTTTCTCAGGTTAGCCTCTTTGTTACCGATAATCGGAGTTATTTGTACATTCAATATCCCTGTCATAATAAAATTATAATACAGATAAATCCGACAGAAAATAATCGTACTTGAAATTTTTATGCTTTAGGTTTTGCACTTAATGCATCAACGTATTTTGCGGCATTTTTAAGCACACCGAAGGCAGATGTAAAAAGGCCTTCTTCAAATACTTCATCCCCTACTTTTGCGCGTAAGAACGGTATCGGATGACCTGTTGTAACTTTTTTTAAATAACCAAGGTGCAGATGGATATTTGGTTTTTTCCCTGTTTGACCGGCAATAATTTTATTTGCGGCATCTGCTTTTTTAGGCGATATTGCTCTGTTCAGGTAAGCTATTGTTTGTTCGCCTGCGATAAAATTCCCAAAACTTGTTTGGTTTACCGGTTGATTATAGTTGGCTGTGATTCTCATTTTAAACTCCTGTATCCGCTTGTCCATTTCATTTTTATATCAAAAACATTATTTATTCAATAACCAGAAAATATAAGTTAACATATTTAGTTAAGCTCTTTATATTTCCCTAAACTGTCGAGCACACCGCTCTTGTAGAGTCGTTGTCTATATTCTCCCAAACGCGGATATCCGATAATATGTCCGACATTATCATAGTGCTTTATTATCAATCCCATAGGCTCTTTTCCGCCGTTCTCCTTATTTTGTTTTACATATTTGCTAAAAAATTCCTCCTGGCTTATTTCGTCTATTTTTTTGCCTACGGGTTCCATGCACTCGTCAAGATTTTTTGCAAATACGACTCTGTCGATATAATCGTCATTTGTCCTTTTCGGGATAAATACAAATTTCCCCCCGTTTGAATCTACGACGAAGGAATCTGTTCTGTGCTTAACTGACGATACAATATCCTCACCTGAATGAGGCACGTGTGCTTTTCTTATATCAGGGTTTAGTTTTTCCGTAAATTCCGCGAGAGCTTTATCGCAATAATCAAGTGCTGTCGAAATCGGGTGATTGTGAACATCCGCATCTATGTGGCTGCCTTTATAATTTACGCTTTTATGATCTCCGATAGCGTGTCCGATAATTTCTCCGTCAAAGAATTGGTAGGAATGTTCGACAGGTTCTTTTTGTATTTTATTCATTATTTTGTTTGCAAGAAGTGAATAATATCGTTGTCTGACAATGTAATCGCCTTTCATTCCAGGTGAAACGTAGTTCCACCATCCGGGAAGATAGTCTTTCCCAGCTTCTTCTTCGTATTTTTTTATAAACCATTCAGGATCCGAGAGGGTATTCCCTTTTGCTGATAATCTTCTGTGCGGGGCAATTTCATTTATTTCTTCTTCAGTAATTCCGTTCAGGGGAACTTTTCGTTCTTTTGCGCCGTATTTCAATATGTCAGCCTCTTGTCTTTCTGCGTAAGACAGTACTTTTCTGACAGGTGTTTGTTTAATTCTACTGAAAAAGTTTAGTTTCATATCATATACAAACATCATAAATATAGAATTTGCTATATTGGGCAAAAAAAAATATTTTTGGGTATTAAACCGATGTATGCTTGTAAATTTTTCAGGAATTAACAACGGATACATATATAATAATCAACCACGTTTTATTAATTTTTGCGGGACACGGGAACCCGTATCGGACAGATTTGAAAAAAGCGGGGAACCGATTGAGTTGGGGATTTTTAATCCGTTTTCTGATAAATTTATGCACAAAAAGGAAAGAATAGATTTAGAGCAGCCATGCAGGTTTGAAATAAAGGATACAAAAGACAAATATCATCCGTTAGTTGTTGATTATGACCCGTCAAGAACAGGTATTATAAGAAACAGAAGGAATGGTCTTCCCGTTGTTGTAAATATCCTGAAATTAGAGTGTCCGTATTATGATAACCAGACAGCATACGCTTTTATGTCAAAAGATTTAAAGCAGCAATACGGATATGTCAGCCTGTGTATTCCAATGATAGATGACAAGAATTCGGGAGGGTTGCTTAAAGACTATCCTGAATACGGTATAACAGGAAAACGGGCTATTGTGTCTTACCTGAGAAATTTTGATGAAGATAATGTTTGCGGAGTTGGGAAACTTGCAGACAGACTGGGGGTGCAATATTGTCTTGAAAACGGGTTTGAACCGAACATAATGTCTTATGCCGACGAATATTCGCATGTTGCTCATTTTAAGAGAGGTAAAAGGTTTATCCCGCCTGAAGAGGGAAGTGAAGATTATAAGTTTCTGAAAGATCAGTATGGCATAACTGATCCTAACGAAATTTTGCAGTATTTAATTCAGGATGCGGAATGGAACGGCACAGATGTCGATTTGACGGGCTGGGGATATTTGATGATGTACCTGCCAAAGGATATGATTGATAAATACAGATAAAAAATTCTTATATATGTCCGTTTTTGACATTATGATAAACTATTATAAAAATAAAAGGAGTTTTTTTATGAAGAAAAATGTTTTTATTGCTTTGATGGTTGTTATTTTGGCAGGGAATGTTGGGTTTTGTCTGACATCTTATGATAAATACGGTAATCGTACCGGAAGTTACAAGACAAATTCTAACGGAACGGTTACCAGATATGACAAATACGGAAACAGAACGGGAAGCTATAAGACAGACTCTTTTGGCAGAACTGTAGAATACGATAGATATGGAAACCGTACAGGAAGTTACAAAACGGATTCTTTTGGCAGGACATACAGATATGATCAGTACGGAAACCGTACAGAATCTTATAAAACAGATTCTTCAGGCCGTACGTATAGATATGACCAATACGGAAACAGAACAGGGAGTTACAAAACTGATTCTTCGGGAAGAATAATTGAATACGACAGATATGGAAACCGTACGGGGAGTTATAAATAAAAGATATCATTCAGCACAAAATTTATATTTACCCCTTACCCAAAAATATTATAAGTTATGTGTATCTTTTTTCGCCGATATGCTTGATATTCACTATGTTCATGTTACTATCATGGGTGTAATAATAGCATTTTAGTAAATGGTATAAAAATAAAGGAGAAAACAAATTATGGCAGAAAAAAGAGTTTGGCTTTTTAGAGAAGGCAAAGCCGATATGCGTAATCTCTTAGGTGGTAAAGGTGCGAACCTTGCAGAAATGACTAACTTAGGTCTTCCTGTACCTCCGGGATTAACTATCACAACTGAAACTTGTATGGAATACATCAACAACGGCAACAAAATGCCTGAAGGTTTGATGGATGAAGTTAAATACTACTTAAAAGAAGTAGAACAACAAGCAGGTAAAAAGTTTGGCGATAAGACTAACCCGTTATTAGTTTCAGTTCGTTCAGGTGCAAGAGTTTCTATGCCTGGTATGATGGAAACTATTTTGAACTTAGGCTTGAATGATGAAACAGTAGAAGCTATGGTTGCTTTAACTAATAATCCACGTTTCTGCTACGATTCATACAGAAGATTTTTAACAATGTTCGGTTCTGTTGCTTGGGAAATGGACAGACAAAAATACTTCGAATCAGAAGTTGAAAAAGTTAAGGCTAGAGAAGGTGTTACAGAAGATACTCAAATCTCTGCTGAAGGTTGGAAATCTTTGATTCCTATCTACAAACAAACAATTAAAGAAGTAACAGGTAAAGAATTTCCGCAAGATCCGTATGTACAACTTCAGGAAGCTATTGAAGCAGTATTTAGATCTTGGAACATCCCTAGAGCCGTTGCTTACAGAAATATGAACAAAATTGACCACAATTACGGTACCGCTGTTAACGTTCAAACAATGGTTTTCGGTAACATGGGTAACGACTGTGCAACAGGTGTTTCATTCACAAGAAACCCTGCTACAGGTGAAAACAAATTCTATGGTGAATACCTTGTAAACGCACAGGGTGAAGACGTTGTTGCCGGTATCAGAACTCCAAAACAAATCGCTGAATTGGAAACTGATATGCCTGACATCTACCGTCAATATGTTGACATTGCAAAACAGCTTGAAAAAGGTTATCACGATGTTCAGGATATGGAATTTACTGTTGAACGCGGTAAATTGTGGATTCTTCAAACAAGAAACGGTAAGAGAACAGCTAAGGCTGCTATCAAAATTGCTGTAGATATGTACAACGAAGGTATTATTTCTAAGGAAGAAGCAATCATGCAGGTTGACCCTTATTCAGTTTACCAGGTATTGCTTCCTTGCTTCAACCCTGCAGCTGTTAAGCACTCTCACAAGGTTTCTAAGGGTGTAAATGCATCTCCGGGTGCTGCTGTAGGTAAGATTGTATTCGATACTGAAGAAGCAGCAAGACGTGGTGAAGCAGGCGAAAAAGTTATCTTAGTCAGAATTGAAACTTGTCCTGATGACATTCACGGTATGGCTGTTTCTCAAGGTGTACTTACTCTCAGAGGCGGTGCAACATCTCACGCAGCTGTTGTTGCTAAAGGTATGGGTAAACCTTGCGTTTCAGGTTGTGAAGACCTTAAGATTGACTTAGCTAACGAAACAATTACTTGTTCAGACGGAACTGTATTCCACAAGGATGATGTTATTTCTCTTGACGGTGGTACAGGTGAAGTTATGGAAGGTGCTATCGATATGGTTCAAGCAGGTCTTGACTCTGATTTCGAAACCTTCTTCGGCTGGGTTAATGAAATTAAACAATTAAAGGTAGAATCAAATGCTGATACTCCTAAAGATATAGAAAACTCACTGAAGTTTGGTGCTGAAGGTGTTGGTCTTTGTCGTACAGAACACATGTTCATGGACCCTGACAGATTACCTTGGGTACAAAAGATGATTATTGCAGGTACTAAGGAAGCTCGTAAAGAAGCTTTGGATCACTTGTTACCAATGCAATATGATGATTTCTATAAAATGTTCAAGGCTTTAGGTAATATGCCTTTGACAGTTCGTCTTTTAGACCCGCCTCTTCACGAATTCTTACCTTCTAAGATAGAATTGGTTGAAAAGGTTGCTACAAAGAAAGCATTAGGTCAAAACTGTGCAGAAGACGAAAAAATGTTAGAAATTGTTGAAAACCTTTCAGAATCTAACCCAATGATGGGCTTGAGAGGCTGCCGTTTAGGCTTAACTTATCCTGAAATCAACGAAATGCAAGTTAGAGCAATCTTCGAAGCTTGCTGTGATTTGAAGAAGGAAGGTTATGCAGTTCAACCATGGATAATGGTTCCTCTTATCGGTCACATCAACGAATTGAAGACAGCTAAGGCTACTTTGGTTTCAGTTGCTGAACAAGTTATGCAGGAAAAGGGTATCAATCTTGAATACAAATTTGGTACAATGATTGAAATCCCTAGAGCTGCATTGACTGCTAAAGAAATTGCAACAGAAGCTGAATTCTTCTCTTACGGTACAAATGACTTAACTCAGATGACATTTGGTTACTCAAGAGATGATGCTGAAGGTAAATTCTTAAAGAACTACGTAGAACAAAAGATATTACCTACTAACCCGTTCGTAACATTAGACGAAAACGGTGTAGGCAGATTAATTGAAATGTCTATCAATGAAGGCAAAGAAATTAATCACAGCCTCGTTGGCGGTATCTGTGGTGAACACGGTGGTGACCCTGACTCTGTTAAATATGCTCACAGAATCGGTTTGAACTACGTATCTTGTTCTCCGTTCAGAATCCCTCAAGCTAGACTTGCTGCTGCTCAAGCAGTTATCGAATCTAAAAAGTTAGCAAACGTATAGTTTGAACTAATATAGAAGAACAGGTTGTATCAAATGATACAGCCTGTTTTTATTTTACAGATATTAAAAACTGTAAAGATTATAATTACCCATCAGGCAAAATAAACAAAATATTTTTTTACACGATTTATTATAAACACGAGAACAAATAAGGAGATTTATAATGCATATAATGTCAACCAACATGATGAACAATAACAACAGACAAAATTTCACTGCAGTAAGATTCCCTGAAAAAAAACAGATAATAGAAAAAATGGGGAAAGAATTAGGAAATCGTCTTCTGGAAAAGAAACCTGAAATTGAAGAAGTATCAAAAGAAATGAATACCGATTTTGAAGTAACTCTGGATACAATCGGGTATTTAAATGTATATGCAGGAAAAATGTTGAAGAAACCTTGGCAAACAACAAGTAACGACCTGCCAAAGTATATTGGCCCCGAAGGTACCGGTCACTGGACCAGAACAGATTATAATTTAAAATTAGGGGAAGACGAGATTGTTCCTGACACTATAGTAAATAGATGTGTAAAATTGGCAGATGTCTATAATTATAAAATGGCAAATGGTCTTTCACACGATTCCAGAGTAAATTTTTAAATTCACAAGCTCATTATGCCGTAAAAGGTGTTATTTAATATAAAAGAACAGGTTGTATCATTTGATACAACCTGTTTTGTTATTAGTATTCGGATTTTAACCTTCTATTATGCCTTTTGCACTTTTCTGAGTAGTTGTTACGATACCATCTCTTATAACTGTTACTTCAGGGAATGCGATTTCATATTCTTTTTTCCCGTCAGGCAATTTTGTTATTTTGAAGTCGTAAGCCGGTTTTGAATTATCGACAAGTTTCTTTTCATCAGGTTTAACAATATATTCTTTTGTTTTGAAACTTGTTTCTTTTAATTTCCCTGCTTCTTGTTCATAGAGTCTTGTGGCAACAAATGATTTAAGAGTTTCGTCGCCTAATTCTGTTGATCGGAATATTGTCTTACAAACATTTCTGTCTTTGTCTAAAACTGTTTTAGTGGAACAAACCTCTTTATGCCCGTTATAAAGGACTTTTGGTGATGTTGTCTTTCTTCTGATAACAGTTCCGCTTGCTGATTCATATACTTTTTTACCATATTTAAGGTAATCATATGTGTTTTGAATTTGTTTAATCATCTTATTTATTCCCTTTCCTGTATATATGTGTTTATTTTTATTAGTTTATCGGTATTTGAAACTCACCGTTAGGCTTAGTAAAATCAGTTATCTTTTTGCCTGTCGGGGTAATTTCATATTCTCTGCTTATTGATTTACCGACTATTTGCTGAGCATTGGCATCATAGTAATCAACATTAAAAAGTGAGATACTTTCATCATTGTGTTTGTAAACCTGTCTGTTCAGGGTTTGTAAAACCTGATTATCTTTGTTTAAAACGGTTTTTGTTGTTTCAACATCCGGTGTAAACATAAGCATTGAAAGATTTGTTTTTTTACGTATAACATTCCCATTAGGTGATCTGTGAACAACTTTGCCATACTTAAAATAATTACACACTCCGTCAATTGCCTTTATCATATAATTATACTTTCGTTATTATTTATTCGGAAACATTTCCACAAAATCACCGTCAACATTGCGGAAGAATTTTACTCCGTCAGGTGTTTCTTCTCTTCTGAAAGAATTACCGCTAATCAGGTTTTGATAGTCGATTGTTTTTACATATCTTGTATTATCTTTATTTCTTTCAATATTTGTTGTTCTGATTCTTTTTATGGTTCCGTCAATGTTTCCTCTGATTTCTTCTATAAATTCTCTGTGGTTGTTAGCCAGTGAAAATACAAACCCTTTTCTGTGTTCAGTCTGGTGCTGTTCTTTTGTTTGTAAATTGATGTCTATACTCAGAGTGTTTTCTTTATTTTCTTTTCCTATAATACTGATGTGATTTCGATCGTGTAATTTGATTTTTACATTGTTATACGAAGTATTATATTTGACATCTTCGTATAAAGTACGAACCTCTTTTGCAGCTTCTTCATTCAAAGTCGCTATTTTAACCCTGCTGGCAATATGATTAAATCTTCCTGCTATATTCATCTTTTTTCCCTTAATATGTGTACACATTGCTTTAAAACCCGTAAGAAACTTTTTTGTTACTTTATTACAAATAATTAACAATGGTGGGTATAAATGTGTGATTGAGCAAACAAAAAGAGCGGAGATATTTATCTCTGCTCTTTTGAAACTAATATTATTAAATTAGTCATTGTTAGTAATTTTATAAACCAAAGCAGCCAAAGCTCCGCCAACAAGGTTGGTCAGTGCAGTGATGCCGATGATTTTAGCAGATGCTGCAGACATTGTGAGTAAGCCTAAAGCAACTGCAGGGTTGAAGGCACCATAGCAGATTCCTGCTGATGCAAATGCACCTGCAAGAACTGTTCCGCCGATTGCAAAGCCGTAGTATGAATTGCCTTCAGTATCTTTTGATGTTGCTGTGTGCAATACAACATAGCACAATGCAAAAGTGAACAATAATTCAAACAGAATAAGTGAACACAAATTAAAATCTTCGCATTCTACAGCAGGTACTGTTACCAGATTAAGAACAGCACATGCTGCAACAGCACCGCCTAAAAGTTGTGCAATCCAGTATGGTGCAATATCTTTCCAGTCTAAAGCGCCTCTTATTGCTGCTGCTAATGATACTGCAGGGTTATAATGCCCGCCAGATACATGACCGCCTGCATATACCATGACTGCCAATATCAAACCTATTGCTATTGCAGGAATCACTCCGTCGCCTGATGTAAATACCGTGCAGCCTACTGTTAATACAAGGAAAAATGTCCCGATAAATTCAACCAGACACTTTTTCAAAAGTTCTTTCATAAAAGCCCTCCTTTTAAAATATTAATTATAATAAACACTACCGCATTTATAATATCACACATAAAATTTTCGAACAATAAACCGGCAGGTATTTTATTCTTGATAACGATATACAATATTACAGTAAATATCTGTCACTGCGAGAAAATCTTTGATTTTCGTGGCAGTCCCGTGAAATTATTTTAGAAAAATAACTGGATTGCTTCGGACAAAAGTCCTCGCAATGACATCTAATGTAAAATAAAGTATAATTGCCTTATTCTTTTATGTCTGCTCTGCAAAAGGTCAGATACTTATCCCCGTATTTTTTCTGTTTTATAATTTCATATCCCGTAAATTCAAGCTCTGTTACGTGTTCAAATATGACGATGGTATCTTTAGATTTAATAAACGGGGTTTCAATAAATTTCTTGTAGGAATCGCTCATATAAGGCGGGTCAATGTATATAACATCAAACGTATCTTTTTGTTTTTCAATAAGTTTAAGACTGTCCCCGACAAGTAATTCAGGGGTTAAGCCCAGCTGTGAATAGTTTGATTTTATTATTTCCGAAACCTGTTTATTTTTTTCAAAGACCACGACACGCTTAAAACCTCTCGAAATAGCTTCAAGCCCCATGACTCCAGAACCACCGAACATGTCGAGAAAAGATTTCCCTTCAAAACTTTCCATAAGCGAATACAGCGTGTTAAAAACGCTCATTCTTATTTTTGAAAGAGTCGGTCTGACAAGTTTTTCGTCAGGTGCTTTAATCTTTCTGCCGTTGTATGTTCCGCCCGTAATGTTCACTATAATATCAACCCTCTTAAGTCCATAAGGGCATCAAATTCGCCTGTTGAAACAGCTTCGTTAATAGTCGCTTTAATCTTTTCCAGGTCCGCTTTTGAAGGTGTTTTTACTTCCTTTGGCAGTTTTAAATCGGTATTTTTTTCTACCTTAACAAACCCTTCGTTCATCCGGGCAAATTCTTTATACACTTCAAGCATTGCCATGTCATCTTCCGAATATTTGTAGTCCTGACCTAAATAATATTTTGTATCTTTTGACAGGGTTCTCATAAAGCTCATCAAAAACAGCAACTCAACCAGAGAAGAGTTTTCGTCATACTCTTTTCCCAGACAATGGTTTCCCGTAATTTTCCCTTCAGGAAGAGATTTTAGGTAAACCGCCCACAAAAGGCAACCCATATAAAAGGCCGTATTTTGTTTAAGCAACTTTATCATTCCGGGATAATACTGCTTAAAATAAAACTTTTTCTGACCTAAGTTTTTAAATTTGTTTATATCAGCATACATATCTTCCAATGAAAATACCAAACTGACTAAGTGTCTTCCGTATCCCGGATCAAATAAATATTCTGCCATGCTTCTATCCTATATTATTAATAATTGCCTGTGTAAATTCGCTGCATTTTGCGCTTCCGCCTATATCGGCTGTTTTTATTCCCTCTTCAAGTGTTTTATAGAGCGCTTTTTCTATCTTTTCAGCATTGTCTGTCTGACCGATATGTTTCAGCATCTCAACACCCGACAAGAGTAGTGCCATAGGGTTTGCCTTGTCCTGACCTTTGATATCAGGTGCGGAACCGTGAACTGCTTCAAATACGGCGCAATCTTTGCCGATATTTACGCTCTTTGCTACACCTAAGCCGCCGATTAAGCCTGCTGTTAAGTCTGATACAATGTCGCCGTATAAATTAGGCAGAACCAGAATATCAAACTGTGAAGGGTTTTGAACAAGCTGCATGCAACAGTTATCCACTAAGATTTCTCTGAATTTAATCTGCGGATATTCTTTAGCAACCTCTCTTGCACAATTCAGGAACAAGCCGTCAGATAGTTTGCAGATGTTTGCTTTTGTAACCACGCAAACTTCTTTTCTGTTGTATTTCAGAGCGTATTCAAAAGCATATTTAGCTATTCTTACTGATGCATCTCTTGTTATGATTTTTATGCTGTGAGCAGTGTTTTCATCTATTTGTTCTTCAATTCCCGCATACAAATCTTCAGTGTTTTCCCTCACAACAACAATATCGACATCTTCAAATCTTGTTTTTACGGTAGGTATGTTCTTACAAGGTCTGATATTTGCATACAGGTCTAACTCTTTTCTCAGCTGAACGTTTACAGATCGGAACCCTTTTCCTATCGGGGTTGTAATAGGTGCTTTCAGGGCAACCTTATTCTTCTTAATGGAATCAATAACTCTCTGCGGAAGCGGAACACCATCTTCTTCAATAACGTCAAGCCCTGCCGTTTGAACATCCCATTCAATATCGGCACCTGATGCCTCAATAATTCTTACTACGGACTCTGATATTTCAGGCCCTATACCGTCACCTTTTATCAATGTTACTTTTGTCATACACTACCCTCGCTTTTTTTAATTATACCACGAAGGATAGCTTGAATTATACAGGTATCAGAAATGCGATGCAGAAAAGAATCGTAAAAAATACTGTGCCTAATACTGAAAAAGTTGTAAAAACTATGTGTGCGGCTGTCTTTTCGTAATGTTTAATACACATATAGATACCGTAAATATAAGACAAATAGGTCATAATACCCATAAAAATTGTGAAATTTATCAGATAGATTAGTTTTATATACATTTGTTACCTCTCGGATAAATTATATAAATTCTTAAGGAAACGTACATTATCCGTCCGGGCAATAAAAAAGGCACCGTTCGTTGCCGATGCCTGATTACAACTATCCTCTATGATACTACTTATAACTGCAATTCAAATTTTGCAATGTAGTACATAATCTCATTAAAGAAATCTTTTACGCCTTCCATGTAAATTCCAATTGTGTCTTTGAAACTCAATGTTCCAGGTAATAATAATTGTTCGAACATGTTTTACTCCTTTTTACACTACATATCCGATATGTTTAACGGCAATTTTTCGGGGAACTTTAGCGATAGTCGTAAATTGTTACATAAATTTATATAGTGTTATAAAGTCATGAATACAGGGAATTTAGATAGTAGAGTAATTTGCACCTTAAAATCCGACTATTACAAATCAAATAATTTATAACAATATTGCCCCGGGGGTAGTCCTCCATTTAGTTGATTTATCATCACAAAAACTATAAATATAATGAAAACTCAAAAAAAATATGTTATAATTCTGTTGGAGATATGGTAAATTAATGAACAACCTACAATTTCAGAACGACGTTAACCTACTGTTAGCGGTTATGCCTGACAAAGTCAAAAGTCAGATTACTCATTCAAGGATGGAGGATGTAATAGAGATAGTTTTGGATATCGGCCGGCGGCCCGAGATAAGGCATTCGGACGGGAAGATAGACAAACTTGAAACGGGGGATATCACTCAGGAAGATATTGATGTCGTAGTGTCGCAACTGCCTGAATTTACGACAGACAACCGTTCGGGAATCCCCGGAACCTTGCACAGAATTAGTGCAATAAGGAACAGGCAGGGCAAAATTGTTGGTTTGACGTGTAGAGTCGGTAGAGTAGTTACGGGGACTATTGCTTGTATAAAAGACTTTTGTCTTATGGGTAAAAGCATTTTGTTTTTAGGTCCTCCGGGGGTAGGTAAGACAACAAAACTTCGTGAAATATCGCGTTTAGTTGCCGATGAACTGGGCAAGCGTGTTGTTGTTGTCGATACCTCAAACGAAATCGCAGGTGACGGGGATATCCCTCACAAGGCAATTGGTTCTGCAAGAAGAATGCAGGTAAGACAGCCTGAATTCCAAAAAGATATTATGATTGAAGCTGTTGAAAACCACACCCCTGAAGTCATAGTTGTTGACGAAATCGGTACGGAAGCAGAAGCACAGGCCGCAAGAACAATTGCGGAACGTGGTGTTATGCTTATTGCAACGGCTCACGGTAACACGCTTGAAAACCTTATCAAAAACCCTACTTTATCAGACTTAGTCGGCGGTATTCAGTCTGTTACCTTAGGTGATGACGAGGCAAAAAGAAGAGCATCTCAAAAGACGGTTCTTGAAAGAGAAAAACAACCGACTTTTGATATTGTTATAGAAATTATTGACAGAAACACTCTTGCAGTTTATAAAAATGCATCTGAAGCGGTTGACTATATCCTGAGAGGGTGGCCAATTAGACCAGAAATCAGGAAGGTTCAGGAAGATGCTCATATTGCAGACGATAAAAAGACCGTAACTGAAAGAATTTCACAGATAGAAACTCAGTTGCTTGAAAAGCCTGAAGACACTCTGAAATTCAGCTTCTCAAGAAAAGACTATGTCGAGAGTGTTAAACCGATAAAGAAGATATACCTGTATGCGGTATCAAGAACAATAGTTGAAAAAGCTATTGAAAGACTTGATTTGAACGCAGAACTTACCCGTAACATTGATGATGCGGATTTGGTAATTGCTCATAAAAACTTCGCAAAAGGCGGTGCAAAGATATTATCTACAGCAAATGAATACAGACTTCAGGTCTTCTTTGTAAAAACAAACTCAATGGCACAAATACAAAAAGTTCTAAAGGATGCGCTCTGCGTAGAGGATGATGCGAACGAAAGTATTCACGGATACTATGATGAAGCTGAACGTGCGCTTGATGAAGCAAAAGCCGCAATAGAAAAGATTCTTGCGGGAGCCAAAAACATTGAGCTAAACCCTCAAAATCAGCAAATCAGGAAACTTCAGCATGCGCTTGTAGAGCAGCACAACCTTGAAAGCCGTTCGGTTGGTGAAGGAAAAGACAGGCACCTGAGAATTGTCGGCGGAAACGATTTTAAAGTAAAAGAATAATAACAAA
This sequence comes from Cyanobacteria bacterium RUI128, assembly GCA_024695725.1. Next base: position 15,600 of record JAILHQ010000081.1, read on the forward strand.
GAGGATGTTCTGTTTAAGAACATCCTCTTTACTTAATGTGTAAAGTATATTATACTTATCGCTATGAGTGAGGTATGTGTATGTATATCCAATGTCAGAATCAAATTTCTTACGGTTCTCTCTATAGAGGCTCTTCTGTAAAAGCAATGATGAAGAACCATCCGTCAAAGGAATTTAAATCACAATTAGGTTACATTGAGCGTGGTATCAGAAAAAATAAACTTCATAAAAAAGAAAATGTTGATGTGATTTTGAACTACGACGGCGGTGAGTTTTACGGTGTGATTTCAAGCAAAGAACAGGGAGTCCCGTCAAATCCTGCGTACAGATGTTTCGTAAAGAAGGATCAAGAGTCTATGGCATTCCTTAAAGAATGGGTTAAAGCCTGGGATGAAGCATACTCTCCTGAAGAATTACAAAAACAAAGAAGGCTTATGGAATTTATAAAAAATAGAATAGGAAATAAGACTTAAGTATAATTTTCTCAGCCAAAAGTATAATATTTGATATAAATTACTAAAGTTTTTCAAATTTGTGCCGTAAGTATAACCATAAGAATAAAATAATATTTAGAAGGTATACAACTATGACAGATGAAGAAAAAGGAGCTTCCCTCTTTGGCAGGTCCATAGATTTAGTAGAGGGCGATCCGTTAGAAGAGATTTTTGCACTTAACCTCGGTGATTTTATTTCTGAAAATTTAATTTCCAAGGATTTGGCACAGAAGATCGGTAACAGCGAAAAGAATAAAACAGTCAAGCTGAAAAACCAGTTAGAAGAATTGGTGTCTGTTTATTCAATGAATAATACCCTGTCAGTTATCGGTTTTAACTCTAAAGACGATTATATTGTGTATAACTCAATTGCAAAAACCATGACACAGATAGTTGAAAATGATGCGTGTTATGTTTATCTGACAAGAGATTTTGCATGCGGTTTAGACAATGTAACAAGAGATATTGTGCTTGCAGGTGCATCTGCTGATTTTGAAAAAGACGTATTTTCTCAGGATATCGGATTTAATCTTGACGAAGACAATGAACCTGTTGTGCAGGCACTCAAAAATATACAAACCATAAACGTACCTAAGTCAAAACTTAAAGGTATAAAGAAATTTACCCGACTCAATGAAGATAATATTACCGAATACATTGCAGTTCCAATGCATAACAACGCTAACGTTGTAGGTATTTTTGTTTTGGAAAATTCTTCTGATAAAAAGATAAAGAAAGACTTTATCCAGCTTATAGAAGCAATGGCAAAATTATTCGGTACATCAATTTCACTTCAGAGAACGATAAATGATACAAATGTTCTCATTGATGATGATAATGCCGAACTCGTTGAGCTTCAGCATATGAGAGCTGAGTTAACGGCTTTAATCGGTGATCTTGGCGATAATCAGGAAACCTTTATCAAGGCGCTTGCCCATGCGGTTGACGTAAAAGGTCAGTACAACGTTGCTCACTCTGAAAATACAGCTGAGTTATCACGTAAATTGGCGACTGAGTTAGGACTTAACGAAAAGACAAAAGACCTTATTTACTATGCCGGCTTGTTGTCTAATATCGGTAAGATTGCCCTTCCTGAAGAATTATTCTCTAACAGAGGCAAATTGAGTAAGGAAGACTGGGATAAGTTAAAAACTTATTCAAATATCGGTGTTAACATCCTTATGAAGATTAACTTCTTGTCAGAGGTTGTTCCGTATATTTGTTACCATAAGGAAAGATACGATGGTTCAGGTGAACCTGAAGGTTTGGCAAGAATGTCTATTCCGTTGGGTTCAAGAATCATTGCCGTAGCGGATGCATATTCAGCTATGACATCAGATCGTGCTTTCAGAAAAGCCATGACAAAGGAACAGGCTTTGAGCATAATGAAACAGGAAGCAGGCGTAAAGTGGGATCCTATTATTATTGATGCACTTTACGACGTTTTAAGAGATTAGTAAATAACACTAAAATAAGAACCCCCGAGCATGTTCATGCCCGGGGGTTTGTATTTTGTGCTTAATAATCTTGACTAAGCCTGATATAACTGATAAAATATTTCAATGTAAAGTTTTATGAATGGGGTAGCAAAATTTTTCTGTTCGATGCTTTATATAAGAGGACGAAATAATTAGATGTATAAGAGAATACTAGAAAGTTAGGTTATTATGACAGAAATTAACAAGAAACCTGAAATTAATATTGCACAGCCGGTAGCAAAAAATATTCAACCGGAAGTAAAAGCTGAAAACAAGAAAACAGAGGATATATCAAAAGAATATAAAGAGGCTGCTGCTGCACCTGGAGCTGAAGCTGCAGGCAGAGCAATGGTTATGTTAAATAAAGCGAAAAAGACTGATGCTGATAACATCGAAAATGATATCCAAAAGATTATCGCAAACCCTAAGTTGGTTAATCAGTCAGACGCTTTATTCAGTGCAGCTGAAAAGGCAGGCTATTCTTATCCAGTAGCTGCTAGCTTCGCAACTTCCGAACTCGGCTAGTTGTAATACAATAATTATTCAGTTCAAAGAAAAACCGATTTTCATATCGGTTTTTCTTATTTTGGTTTATTATATAAATAAGTTTAATATTAGAGGAGTGGAAAAAGATGAAGAAAATTTTTACTATCGGAAGTGCAACTATGGATGTCTTTGTTGAATGTGATGATGCAAATATCGTATCTGTTTGCGCAAAAGACAGAAGTGCTGATTTTATGAGCTATCCTTACGGTGCAAAAATTGATATGTCAGGATTTTCTTCAAATCTGGGTGGCGGTGGCGTAAATACTGCTATGAATTTTGCAAATCTTGGATATGATACGTCAGCTATTTTTAAAATTGGTGATGATATATATTCTGAGGGCATTTTAAAAGCCTTCGAAAATACGAATGTTAATTTAGATAATATCATTCAGGATAAATCTGTATCAACAGGTTTTTCAATTATATTAGTAAGTTTTCAGGGCGATAGAACAGTTCTTGCAAACAGAGGTGCAAATGCGTTAATCTCTGTTGATGACATAAATTTTGAGGCTTTAAAAGAAGCAAGTTTTCTTTATATTGCACCTTTGAACGGAGAATCTAACAAAGTGTTGGAGCCATTAGTCAACTTCGCTCATGAAAATAATATTATAGTTTGTTTTAATGCCGGCTCAACAAGCCTGAAGAAGGGATATGAAGATATTAAGAAAATATTATGCACTTCTAACATAGTTGTTATGAATAAAGATGAAGCAAAAATGTGTACTAATGTTGAAGTTCGTCCTGATACAAAAACAGAACATTACTCAAAGGAAATTATTCACCCGGATGTTAAGAAGATGCTTGAATTATTAAAAGTGGCTGAATATCAAATGATTGTAATCACTGACGGTAATAAAGGTGCGTATGCATATGATGGTAAAAAATACTATTTCTGCCCGACTTATCCGTCTGAAGTTGTTTCAACTCTTGGCGCAGGTGATGCTTTCGCTTCAACATTTTGTGCAGCAATGGAAAAAACAAATTTAGATATAGGTAAATCTCTAATGTATGGTTCTGTTGTGTCAGCTTCTGTTATTTCAAAATTTGGTGCAACGGAAGGGCTGATTACGTTTGAAGAAGTCGAAAAACGTCTTGCGGCAAAACCTGAATATAAGTATGCAGAGGTTTAAATGGGGTTACTTGAAAAGATAGATATAATATCACCTCATGCCTTTAAACTTTTTGCGGAATGTCCCGCAAAATTCTATTACAGGTACTGTGAGCAAATATCTGCCGTTACTCTGGATAAATCTTTTCAGACGGGTAAGAATATCCACTCTATGGCATCTTATTTCCTGAAAGGACAGAATATCAAAAAGTTTGAAAGCGCCCTGTCTGACAAAGAAAAAGAGTTGTGGTCAGGCTTGAAAGAGAACAAGTATTTCAGTTATGAAATCGTCGGGGTGGAAAAGAGTATTTCGTGCAGGACAGGCATGTTCTGGATAGGCGGAAGGCTTGATGCGCTTGTAAGAAACGGTAATGATTACTATATTCTGGACTATAAAACTGGCGGAGTGTCTGACGATATGACCTATGATTATCAGACAATGGTTTACCTGACAGCGTGTGATATGCTGCTTGATGATTATAATTCGCTTTCATTTGTCTATCTTGATCTTAAAAACAAAAAAGAAGTCGTTGTAGACTATACTTCCGACTTGAGGGTGGAATATACCGAAAAGCTTCAGAAGGCGGCAGAAAGAATAGATAACTTTAATATCGAAACTTTTGGGAAGTGTAATTTTACTAATTGCGAATACTTAAAAATATGTAAACCTAATCTATAGGCGCTTTTAAAAAGTCCATAAATTCTGCAAAAGCTCTTCTTATCCCTTTATCAACCTTGTTGTTAAATCTGTTTTGAAGTTTTTTAATAGGGTTTCTTGTGTGGTCTATAATCTGGTTTCTTGAGAAGAAGTTTGTGTCCAGAATATGTTCTTTTACGGCTTCCTGAACGGTTTCCTTATAATCAGGTCTTTTCATACATTCTTCAAGCGGTTCGCCTTTTGTTATTTTGTAAAACGCTGACATTAGAGCTGTTCTGTGTGTGCCCGAGTTACAATGAAGCAGTGTTATACCGCCTTTTTTACCGTTTTCTTGAACCTTTTGGGCTATGTATGAATAGTCTTTTGCAGTCGGGAACATTTCGTGCAGAAAACTGTATTTTATACGGGTATAATCTATTCCAAACAGTTTGCAGGCGAGCCTTTCAGCAAACTTAAACCCTTTAAGACTTTTTTCTCTGAAATCAAATATCTGTGTCACCCCTTCTTTTTTTAGACGATAGACATCCCAAACGTGCGGGTGCGGGCCTCTGATAAGACATTCATCTACCACTTTATATTTCTTTGGTAATGCCCCGAACGTGACTGAATTGTTATAGTTGTTTGCTGATACTTGTGAAATCATAAATTTATCCGTTCTATTGGTTTAAAACGGATAAAAATATTTTTTGCTATTATAAAAACTAAATCTTTTTCATTTCTGAAATTTCAGGGTTTAATAGTCTTCTGCCGACAGAGGCGAAGTTTACTGAGCAGAGAATTTTATCTCCGTAGTTAATCATTTTTTCGACTACCCCTTCCCCGAACTCCTGGTGAAACACTCTGTCACCTTCCTTTACAGGGTCACTGTTAACCTTGTCTTCTTCAGGAATGTCTGCTGAATACTCTGGAACAGCAGGGTTTGTATTAGCTCTTGTTTGTAATACTTCTGCCTGTTGAGGCGGTACAGCCGCATTTTCAACCTCTTCATCAACTGAAGATGGTGCAGGCTCAGGAGCAGGAGCTGTTTGCGGTGCAGGTTCAGGTGCCGGCGGAACAACTTCCGGTTGCGGTTCAGCAGCAACCGGTTCAGGCTGCGGAACTTCCTCGTTCAATACAGGTATTTCTTCATCAGGTTTAGAAAGTTTTTCTATCATATCCAAATCATCATCAGATAATTCTTCGTCTTCTTCAACATCTTCAACCTCGTTCAGGGCTTCCTGTACTTCATTTCCACCCTGTGCTTCTGCAGGAACTTCCTCAGGAACCGCAGGAGCAGGTTCAGCCACTGCTTCAGGTGTATCTGCAGGTACTTCTTCAACAACTGCAGGAGCAGGTTCAGCTACTGCTTCAGGTGCTTCGGCAGGCACTTCTTCAACAACTGCAGGAGCAGGTTCAGCGACTGCTTCAGGTGTTTCGGCAGGAACTTCTTCAGGCACTACAGGAGCAGGTTCATCCACTGTTTCAGTTGAATCTGCAGGGACTTCTTCAACAACTGCAGGAGTAGGTTCAGCTACTGCTTCAGGAACTTCAACCGGAACTTCGGCAACAGGCTCTGCAACAGGTTCAGGAACAACTGCAGGTGCCGGTTCTGCAACGGGTTCGACAATTTCGACCGGTGCCACAGGAACAGGTTCAGCAGGTACCACAGGTGTTTCAGGTTCCTTTGGTGCAGGAATAAATACATCATGTGATGACAATTGAGCCAGTCTGCCAATAACAGGTACAAATTTTGTCATTTTACCGTATGCAATGAATTCGTCTTCAGCAAGCTTTTGAAGGAAAATATTGTATCCGCCAAAATCTTTTTGCTGCTTGAGCGGAGTGAACATAAGCATATTTTTTGAACATTTTTTAAGTTCATCCAAATATGGATAATCATAATCACAAATAAAGGTTGTATGAACATTATCGGTGTTTTTGATTTCCGATAACAGGAATTTGTCTGCACTGTCGTTTACAAGCGGTGTGAAGGCAAAGATTTCTGCATCAATATCGCCCAAAACAGAGTAAACATACTTTATGCATTCCTGTTGTAAAGATGGTTTTAGGCAGGAAATATCTAAGACAATAGTATCTTCTGTATCAAATTTGTATTTCAATACCTCAAATTCGGATGAATTTTGCGCAAATACGTTCCAGTCTCTGATTTGTTTAATCTTATTTTTCATAATAATTAACTGCATCAGCTTGGTTCGCATAAACTCGGCATCTACAACAGCCTTGAAGGTATCAAACGGAATAAATTCAACTGTCCTTGAATATTCGCCCAATTCTTCAAATATGGTCTGAATAAGAGCTTTGCTTTCAGCCGTAGCATCTTCGAACCCCTTTTCATAAATGTAGTTTATTGTGGAAGAGTTAAGCGGAAGTCTGAAATCTTTTGTAATGGTTAATTTATGTGTTTTAAAAATACCCGCAGTATCAAATACAACAATCTTGTTTCTTCTGCCCTGAAGCTGAATTGCAAGGTTATTCAATAGGACTTTTGTTACGTAGAATTTTTCGGCAAGAACAATCGGGTTATCTTTGAGGATATTATAATCAACCGTTAGATTTCCTTTTTGACCGGCAATTTTACCGAGTGTTAAAGGATCTGAATGATCAATGGTATCGAGCAGGAAGGATGGTTCCAACAGTTTTATTTCTGCTCTTAAAGACGGTACAGAACCGTCATAAGCGTATATTTTATCAACGTAGTTAAATAATATTTTTGCAACAGCAACTTTGCCGATACGGGTTGCCTCTAAATGTATAATCTGAGCAATGTATGCTTTGAGATTATCTTTTATCAGAATTAAACCTGAAAGTACCAAATCGCTTTCATAGCAAAGTTTTACCAAATTATTCTTAACTTCAATAATATTCATACCTGAGTCCTTATTATACTCTCTTCCACTATGCATTCTAACATGAATAAATACATTAATTTATCCATTAAATGGGGTATATTGGGGGTAAATGTATTGGGGTAAATGTATGGGGGTAAATGTTTGTCAGCGGTAAAGATTATTCCAAATAATACCCGACAGGATAAATATTATTTTTCTTGTTCAAATATAATTGTTGTATAATTTAAGAAGGAGAATGTATGACATACTGTAAAGAACATTTGTCTGTCAAAGGACTGACCGAATTATTTTATAAGGGATGTAAAACCGAAGAACTGCTCGGGCTGGAATATGAACGTTTACCCGTGAATAAACATACAAAAGAGGCTGTTTCATACTACGGCGAATTTGGGGTGTGTGAAATTCTGCGTGAATTTGCTGAAATTGACAACTGGAGTTACATATTAGACGGTAAAGATATTATCGGGCTAAAGAAGATTCACGACACAATTACACTTGAACCGGGTTCTCAGGTTGAACTCAGTATTCAGCCGCAGACTTCCGTGTCGGGGCTTAAAACAAAAATTGACGAAATAAATTCTGTTCTTGTTTCGGTTTTCGATAAATATAATGCAAAACTTCTGAATTATGGCGTATATCCGAAAGGGACATATAAGAATATCAGGCTTATTCCAAAGGAAAGATACAGATATATGGCAGATTATCTCTGGGGAATACTTTCAGATGTTATGATGAGAGAAACTGCAGGAATTCAGGTTGGAATTGATTTTAAAGATGAGGAAGACGCTGTGAGAAAGTTTAATCTTGCGAATAAACTTTCACCTTTCGTTACGGCTATGTATTCAAATTCTTCCATCAGGGGAAATGCAGATACAGGTTATAAAAGTTTTAGAGCGCTTGCTTGGCTTTATACGGATAACGAAAGATGCGGTTTCGCGACTAATTTTAGCAGGGATATGAGTTTTGAAGGTTATGTGAAAACCCTGCTCAATATACCGATGATTTATATTGTCAGAGGGGATAAGTACATCAATATTGACGGAAAAATCAGTTTCGGTCAGTTTATGGAAAACGGTTATGAGGGCTATGAGGCAGAAATAGAGGACTTTAAACTTCATGCAAATCTCTTCTTCCCTGAAATTAGGTTGAGAAACTTTATAGAGATAAGAAATCACGATTGTGTTGATGAAAAGTATATGTACTCCCTTCTTGCGATGTATAAGGGTATTTTTTATAACACTGATGCGCTTGCCGCAGCTGAAAAACTTCTGGAAGGATTCTCGGGAAAAGATATATCCGAATTCAGGTACAATGTTCCTCGTTATGCCCTTGATGCAAGGGTTGGCGGAATTACGGCAAAAAATATCTCAAAAGAGATTTTAAATATATCAAAACAGGCTTTGATATCAGCAAATGACAGTGATGCAGAGTTTTTGGAAAGCATAATCGAATTAAATAATCAAAACCTGACACCGGGAGATTTATTTAGTGTATAATTTCTATTGAAAGGAAGTTGTATATGATTTTAGTAACAGGCGGCGCAGGATATATAGGAAGTCATTGTGTACTTGGTCTTTTGGAAAAAGGGTATGATGTTGTTGTTTTTGACAGCCTTGAAATCGGACACGCTGAAACCGTTGAAACACTGCAAAAGGTTAATGCAAAGGGAAAGTTTGTCGATTTTATTAAGGGTGATCTAAAGAATTTTGATGACATTAATCGCGTTTTTACTCAGCATAAAATTGATGCGGTTGTTCATTTTGCGGCCTTTTCTCAGGTTGGCGAATCTGTAAAAAAACCTCAAAAATATTATTCAAACAACGTTGGCGGTTCCGTAAATCTTTTCAGGGCTATGCTTGAGAACAATGTTATGAAAATCGTGTTCTCATCGACTGCGGCAACCTACGGAGAGCCTGTTTACACCCCGATAGACGAGAACCACCCTCAAAACCCGATTAATCCGTACGGAAGTACAAAACTAATGATAGAACAAATCTTAGATGATTATGATAAAGCATACGGGCTCAGAAGTGTCAGATTAAGATACTTTAATGTGGCGGGGGCTGATTCCCAAAGCAGAATCGGGGAATGGCATGAGCCGGAAACCCACTTGATACCGAATATCCTTAAATCGACCTTTACCGGCGGTGAAACCTTCAAAATGTTCGGTGAAGATTACGATACCGTTGACGGGACTTGTGTCAGAGATTATATAAACGTGGAAGATTTAATTGATGCACACCTTCTTGCACTTGAATATCTGAACAACGGCGGAAGAACTAATTATTTTAACCTAGGGACAACGGACGGCAACAGTGTAAAACAAGTGTTTTCAACCTGCGAAGAGGTTACGGGGCAAAATATACCCGTTGAGAAAAAGGGAAGACGGGAAGGCGATCCTGCAACCCTGGTTGCTGATAACAAAAAAGCAAAGGAAGTTTTGGGCTGGAACCCTCAAAAAACACTCAAGGACAGTGTGAAAACCGCGTATGAGTGGGAGAAGGTTCTTCAGTCAGGGAAATAAACCGAAATTAAACAAACAAAAAAGAGGATAATTTCTTACCCTCTTTTTTAATGTTCTTTTTTTGAAGACTATGCTTCAGCAGGTGTTTCTTCAGCCGCTGCTTCTTCTGCAGGAGCTTCAGCTGCTTCTTCAGCAGGTGCTTCCGCTGCTGCTGCTTCTTCAGCTGCCTTAGCTTCAGCCGCTGCTTTTGCTTCTGCTTCAGCTGCCGCTTTAGCCTCAGCCTCAGCTGCTGCCTTAGCCTGAGCTTTCTTAGAAAGTTTAACACCGTCTTTCTTTTTATAGTTCAACGTACCGTCTGCATTACAATTCTTGATTAAGTAAGCAACTGTATCTGTAGGTTGTGCACCTTTAGAAATCCATTCTTCAGCTTTTGCCTTGTTTAATTGCATAACTTTTGTCTTAGGATTGTAGTGACCTAATTCTTCGATAGGTCTGCCTTCGCGTTTTGTAGTTGAATTAATTACGATAATTCTGTATGTAGGGGTCTTTTTCATACCCAATCTTTTAAGTCTGATTTTTAACATTTTAAATTTCCTTCTTTTGTTTGTTACTAGTGTATTGTAGAAGTACGCCGCTTTACTTCTAGCTAAATAATCCCAAGAGGAGAGGATTATTCCAAAAATATTTAAACACGAACCCCGCTAATAATCAAGTGAATTGTGAAGAATAATAAATTATAGTTCAGGGCTCGACTAAATAAATGATTTTTGTTTTTTGCAAAATTGTTAGTGGTATTATATTATTATGGCGCTAACGTATGAAGAAGTAATATCACAGATTAAGGATAGGTTAGATATAGTAGATGTTGTTTCTCAGGAGGTAGTCTTAAAGAAACAAGGTGCTAACTATGTCGGACTTTGTCCTTTTCATGATGATAAGAGACCGTCACTGTATGTAAGTCCTTCTAAGCGTATGTACAAGTGCTTTAGTTGTGGTGCCGGCGGAGATGCTCTTACCTTTCTGTTGAAAACCCAGAATAAAGAGTTTAAAGAACTGATAGCTGAGCTTGCTGAAAAATATGGAATTGAGATGCCGAAAACATCAGGCTTCAAACCACAGAATAAAGAGCTTAAAACCGAGATGAAAAAGGCGTGCAGAAATGCAGCCTTGTTTTACAGAAAACAGTTGAAGGATGATAAAGATTCCGAAAAGGCAACGTCATATCTAAAGCAGAGAAGTATTGGTGATGATATTGTTGATTTGTTTACTTTAGGCTGGGCGCCGAATGACTATCATAAGTTGTATGATGAACTGAAGGATAAGTATTCTGATGAAGTGCTTGAAAAAGCGGGCTTGATACAAAAGAGCTCTAAGGGAAACTGGATAGACAGATTTCGTAACAGGATAATTATTCCTATCCAAAACGAAGAAGGGGAGTTTGTAGCGTTTGGCGCACGTGCGGTTGATGAGGGGCAAAGCCCTAAGTATCTTAATTCATCTGACTCTATGATATACAACAAGAGTAAAATATTGTTTGGTCTGTATACTGCAAAAGATGCAATAAAAGAAGAAGATTCCGTAATAATTATGGAGGGATACTTTGACGTTATTTCAACTCAGGCGCATGGTATAAAAAATTGTGTTGCATCATGCGGAACAGCATTTACTAAGGACCATGTTCGTTTGTTATCTCGTTACACAAAATCAAGAAAGATATTTCTATCCTTTGATACGGATGATGCGGGGGTAAATGCCACAAAACGTGGGGGTGAAACCATTAGAGAGGTCTTTGGTTCACTTGGCAATATAAAACAGTTTGATGAAAGCCATGTAAGCAGTGATTCTGAGAATTATGCCTGCGAAATAAGAGTAGTTTCTCCGCCGGAGGGAAAAGACCCTGATGAGTACGTCAGAGCGTACGGTGCAGAGGCTCTTAAAAAGCACATACAAAACGCACCCTTGTTAATTGACTTCGAACTGAATAATATATTAAAGAGAAGTCATTCTGCTAAAACTCCACAGGAAAAATCGAAGGTTACGGAAGAAATCATTCCGATATTGGCTGAAATCCATAATATAGTTATTCAGGGTGAATATATCAAAATGGTTGCGACAGCTTTGGATATTTCGGAAGACGGTTTAACCCGTGAAGTAAAAAAACACTCACAATACACTGAATATAATACTTTTGCTCCAGTTGATAAAATGGTGACAAATGTAACAAAAACTTCACAAATCATGGATTTAACGCAAAAAAATTTATTGAGCATTTATTTAGTAGTCGGAAATCAACTTACTTTACCTCAATTAAGTGAAATGATACCGACAGACATTTTTTCAAACAAAATGTTAATAATTGTAAAAAATACAATTGACAAAATCATAAATACAGTAAATAATGTCAGGGGTCTTCGAGAAAAACTGTTTACGGAATTTATCGAGGATGCGGACGTAACGCAACTGTTAACCGAGTTAGTGTACATAGCAGATTCTTATAAAGGTTTATCGGCAGATGACGTTAGTCAGGCAATTGAAGATATGAGATTTAAGATATCTAGGTTAGCGAACGAAGAAGTACATAAAGAATTGCAGAAAAAGTATAGTGCGGCGAATGACGATGATATTGAGGCATTGAAGTTGCAGATAGCACTAAGAGATAAGTTAAAAGCGAATGGAGATTATAAATAAATGAATAAAAACGACCCAAATTCATCAATAGTTAGTGTAGTAGAAGATGAAAGATTAGATGATATCGATTTTGAAGATGATAAAACTGATTACATTTCTGAAAGCTTGGAATCTGACAGTATCGAAGACATCGTATCTTCTAATTCTATGTCATTAAAAGGTTCTGAAAGTTATATGACAGAAGATCCTTCACTGCTTTCTCCTACTTTGGATATGCCAAAGGGAATTGCGGTAGAAGATCCTGTAAGATTATATTTACGAGAAATCGGACGTATTAAATTATTATCAACAGCTGAAGAAATTGAACTTGCCCGCAAAATTATGGAAGGCGGTACATCAGGCGATAAGGCAAAAAGAAAGTTAGTACAGGCAAACCTTCGTTTGGTTGTAAGTATTGCTAAAAAATATGTAGGCCGCGGGATGTTGTTCTTAGACCTTATTCAGGAAGGTAACTTAGGTCTTATCAGAGCTGCTGAGAAGTTTGATCACGAAAGAGGTTTCAAGTTCTCAACTTATGCAACTTGGTGGATCAGACAGGCTATTACAAGAGCAATAGCTGATCAGGCTAGAACAATCCGTATTCCGGTTCACATGGTTGAAACAATTAACAAGCTTAAAAAGGTTACAAGACGTTTAGCGCAAGATCTTTCAAGAAAGCCGACCGAAGAAGAATTGGCTACTGAAATGGGCGTATCTGTTTCTAAGTTAAGAGATATCGTTAAGATAGCTCAGGAGCCGCTTTCTTTGGAAACACCTATCGGTAAGGAAGAAGATTCAAGACTGGGTGATTTCATTCAGGATGATTCAGCTGATGCTCCTATCAAGACTGTTGCATCAGAACTTCTGAAGGAAGATTTGGCTGAAGTTCTTTGCACCTTGTCACCGCGTGAACGTGACGTATTGAGATTACGTTTCGGTATGGATGACGGACGTCAGAGAACATTAGAAGAAGTAGGTCAGTTGTTCGGCGTTACACGTGAACGTATCAGACAGATTGAAGCAAAGGCTTTGAGAAAATTACGTCACCCTAACAGACGTAAAAAACTCGAAGAATATGTTGAATCATAACGAAGAAGTAGAAAATAACACATAACAAAAAGCGGTAATTTTGATTACCGCTTTTCTGTTTTTAATCTTCGTTATAGACCATTTTTTTGCGCAGTTTCCACTGGAAGAGAACAAGTATAAATATTATTGCAAAGAGTACGTATGCAATAGCGCTTGCACGTCCCACATCAAAGTATTCAAATGCGTATTTGTAGATTGCATAGACAAGCACCATTGTGCTGTTCTCAGGGCCTCCCTGTGTCATCATATAAATAAGGTCAAATACCTGAAAAGAACTTATTGAAGTTATTACAACCACGAAGAAGATGGTTGAAGATAACATTGGAACGGTTACGTGCCTGAATGTGTCGATACCGTTTGCTCCGTCTATTTTTGAGGCCTCAAGCACTTCTTGGTTTATTGAGGCAAGACCTGACAATAAAATTATCATATTATAGCCTATGAGTTTCCATACCGATACAACGATTAGTACAGGCATGGCATAAGCCTTGTCGTAAAGCCAGTTTATGTGAAGATTGAGCATCGAGTTTACGACCCCGATATTAGGGTCAAAGATCCATTGCCAGACAAGCGCAATAACTATCATCGGGGTAATAAACGGAATAAAATATGCCGTTTTGTAAAATTCGCTTCCCCTTATTTTGTTATTTATAATGCAGGCGAGAACAAGGGGGATAATAACGCCTAATACTGATACTGAAAAGGCATAGACAATTGTGTTCCCCAGCATTTTCCAGAATAGGTTATCTGCCAGGATAGATTTGTAATTATCCAAACCTACAAATTTTATCTTATTTAGTAAATCCCAGTCGGTAAAACTCAGAGAAAAGGAACAAATTACAGGTATAACAACAAATACCGCAATACCGATTACGGCGGGCAGTATAAATAACATTGCAGTTACTATGTTTGATTTGTTTTTATTTGTGTTATCCATATTTCTGATTACTTTACCGCGTGGTGTGTTTATAATAATATATATTATATCTGAAACACTAAAATGAGGGGATAATAATGTTAGAATTTACGGCCTTCGGGAAAAATGATATACGCGGAATTTACGGTAAGGATATTACGGAAGAACTGTTTTATTACACAGGTAAGGGGTTTGTAGCATATCTCGCAAATAACCTTGAAAAACAGCCGTATGAAATATGGGTAACCGTATGTCAGGATGCCAGAACTCATTCTCCGTCATTAACCCGTTCTTTAATAAAGGGTATTCGTTCAACGGGTGCTAATGTTATAGATTTAGGGCTTGCTCCTACACCTATCGGGTATTATTCAGAAGTCGTCGGAGTTCCCCCGATGATTAATGAAGGGAATCCTGTTGACGGTGCAATGATAGTAACTGCAAGTCACAACCCGAGCCAGTATAACGGTATGAAGATGACCTTCAGAAAACAGTCCCTGAATGAAGAACAAATAAAAATCGTTAAAAATTATACTATAGAGGAATATCAGAACCAAAGACCGGTAATCGGCGAGGGCAGATATGTTGAATACGATATTATTCCTCAGTATGAAAAAGAGCTTAAAACGGCATTTTGCAACATGTCAATTGATAAAAATATCACTGTCGTTGTAGACAGCGGTAACGGAACGGGCGGAGTTGTTGCTCCAAGTTTATACAGACAGCTTGGCTGCAAGGTTATAGAACTGTTTTCAGTACCTGACGGAACTTTCCCTAACCACCATCCAAATCCTAGTGAACCTAAGAACCTTAAAGATATTCAAAAGGCTGTAATCGAAAACAAGGCAGATATTGGTATCGCGTTTGACGGTGACAGTGACAGAATAGGGGTTGTAGATTCTAAGGGCAGACAGCTTACGGGAGATAAATTACTTCTTATTTACGCTTTGGACTTAATAAAGAACTATAAGGGTGAAGGTAAACCTGTTATTGTATCTGAGGTTAAATGTTCTCAAGTCTTGTACGATACAATTGATAAGATGGGTGGCCAGTCTGTAATGTGCAAAACAGGTCATGGATACATAAAATCTATGATGAAGGAAAAAGGAGCAATTCTTGCAGGCGAAATGAGTGGTCATACCTTCTTTAAAGACAGATATTACGGATTTGATGATGCGGTATATGCAGGGATAAGAATTATCGAGATAATTGCAAAACACAAACGCAGCAATTCTGACTTTGTTATAGAAGATTTGCTTACGCCGTTTGATGAAGTTGTTACATCACCTGAACTCAGGCATCCTTGTCCGAATGAGCTGAAGAAAGCAGTTCTTGAAGGGTTTAAAAATTATGTTTCCCAAAACCCTGACTGTTTCGGGAACAAGATAAAAGATGTTATCACCATGGACGGTATGAGAATTGTTTTTGACGGCGGTTTTGCGCTGATTCGTCAAAGTAACACTGAACCTGTATTTACCTGCCGTTTTGAAGGTAAGACCGAGGAAGAATGTAATACCTATAGAGATGTTATGGTAAGAGAACTTAATAAACTTATTGATGCTTTAAGCGAACCTGCAGGTGTGTAGATTTAATTCAAAATTGTAATGATTATATTAATAAAATTGAGAATGGCATAATTTTGTTATAAAATAAATATGTTACAGGAGTATTTATCATGAAGAGATTTATATTAGCTTTAATCGCAACTATGTTATTGACAGTGCCCGGATTTGCGTGGGATGTCAAGACAGAAGCCCAGTTACAGGAAAGAATGAATGCTGTCGGCTTTAATCTGTTAAACTCAAGCAGAATAGAGCACAGAATGATTTTCATGGTAACAAACAGAACATATTCCCGTGACCGTTGGGCTGATGTAAGTTCTGTAAACAGAACGGTTTGGCTAAAACCATGTATTTTGCCATATATTGACAGCGATGATGAGCTTGCAGGTATATTGGCACACCAGATTTCTCACGGTGTAGATACTTATAACGGTATCTTCAGAGGTTATATATCTATTCTCAATTATTGGGTAGCTCCTAATAAATACGATTTGCTTGCAGATAAAAGAGCTGTTGATTATATGGTTAATGCAGGCTATAATCCGCTTGCATATATTGTTATACTCAACAAAACAATGCAGCAGTACCGTTATGATATCTTCTCTAATCATACTCTTGTAACAAGGCGTATGATGAAGATATATGAGTATATTTATACTAAGTATCCGTCAATCTTGGCTGATAACGAATACAAAGATAATGTTTACTATCAGAATTTCTTGTTAACATCAAGAAACAACAGAATGTTACTAAAAGAAAAACTGAATAAAAATTCAAAGAAAAAAATAAATTACAAATACTAAAAACAATGATGAAGAAACTTGTTGCAACACTATTAATCATTTATTTTGCTCAACTGACAACAATGGCGGAAGTTGTGAGTACGCTTCCTGCAGGTGATACGGATAAAATTGCGGAATTAAAGAGAAAAACCGTAATAGAAGATGAACTCCTGCAAACGGATAGTTTTCCGAGAGTTGTTCCGAGTTATATAAAAGATGTTGAACCGATTACGGACGAACTTATAATTCCTTATTCAAAATCAGATGAGGGCAAGACTATTCACTTGTGGGTAAGAAAGAATGATAAATCAGGCGATGTGTTAATAAATGACGAACTGATTACTCCGAAGTTCAGAGAGAAATTTGGTGCAATATCTATTCTTAAGAACCGAAATAAAGCTGTTATAGAGGATAATTTAGCAAAAACGAATTTGTCTTCAAAACAACTGGCAAAGGTAAGGGTAAAAAACACTTACGATTTTACCAAAACCCAGATACCGGTGCAGTTAAAAATTATCAAGAATTTAACAACAAGACATAACGTGCTTGAGGGTGATTCAATTCTCTTCAAGACGATTAAGGATGTATCTCTTAACGGTATTGATTTGCCAAAGGGCACCCAAATCATAGGCAGGGTAGAAACTTTATCCGAATCGGATAAAATGGGCTGTCCTGCAAACATTGTTGTGGATAACTTCTATGTAAAAGACAACCCTGAAATTTGTTTTTACGGCAATGTTACCAAAACAGGTGCAAACCGTTCAATATGGGTTTACCCGCTTTATCAGGCAGGCAACATAATTTTGTATGTTGCAGGTTTTGTGTTCGTACCTATTCACGGTGGTCATGCAAAACTTCTGACCAGCGAAACTTACACAGTATTTTATGAAACAAGATAACTAATCTAAATCATATTTAAGCATTGAAACTGTATCAACCCCTGATTGTGCTTTGATTTTTTCAGCACCCTTCAGAGGGGTTAATTCAATGATAAATGCAGCAGCTTCAACTCTTGCACCTGCTTTTTTAACCAAATTACAAGCAGCGGTAGCTGTTCCGCCTGTTGCGAGTAAATCGTCGATTACGACAACGTTAGCGCCCGGCTCAATAGCATCCTTGTGCATATGAATTGTATCTGTTCCGTATTCTAAATCATAACTTTCACTAATTGTATCAGCAGGAAGTTTATTAGGTTTTCTCATCATGACAAAACCTGCACCTAATCTTAATGCTAAAGGTGCACCAAAGACAAAACCTCTTGATTCAATACCTGCAACGTAATCGATTTTTTTATCTTTAAACTGGTCATAAAGATAATCAATCATTTCTTTAAACGCTTCAGGATCTTTTACACCTGTTGTGATGTCTAAAAATTGTATTCCCGGTTTTGGGAAATCAGGTACTTGTCTTATTGTGTCTTTAACTTCTTCTAATAACATATTAAAACCTCTTTAAATCTATACTATATTTGCTGTTCGTGTAAAGCCATGTTTTGTTCTTCTTCAATAATCAAACCATGGGTTGTTTTACCCCATTTCATATCTTTTTTGCAGAACAGGATTTTACCGCAGATAAACAGAACCATAGGGAACCATATAATAAGCATATAAATTGCGGTGTAGCTTGCCTGTTTCATTGCGTCCCAACGTTTCAGGAAATCGTATCTTCTAAGACTGTATCTGATAGCAAAGAAGAACCCGAAAGCTACTGCAAACGATATAATAACAGAGGACATAAGTTCATTGTGTATTCCGACGCCCGGTTTGTGGGTGAGTAGTTTGAATCCTCTGATTAATAACTCAAATAAGAACCACAAAGGCATAATAAACTGTGTGATATAAATAACCATATCCAGTTTTGCCCTGAGTGACATTTTTTTAGAGAATACGGCTTCAAAGAAATACTCAAGATATCTCCTGATAGTACCTTCGAGCCATCTTCTGCGTTGGCGGAAAAGCGGAACTAAATATTTAACACCTTCTTCATACACAATGGTATCGAGGCAGTATCTGACGTCCCATCCTTTTATGTGTAATCTTGTTGCCATATCAAGGTCGTCAGTGATAGTGTAGTTGTTCCACCCGCCAATATCTTCAATAGCTTTTCTTTTGATAAGCTCTCCGTTTCCTCTGAGCTCAACAGCACCTTTGATAGCATCTCTTCCTACCTGAAGATAGGTATCAAGAGTGTATTCATTATTCTGACATTTTGTAAGAATATTTGTGTCTGCTTCTCTGATGACTTTTCTTGCCTGAACTGCACCGACATCGTCAGGAGCAAGATTAGGTATCATCTTTGATAAGAAATCAGGCTCTACCGTTGCATCGGCATCAAAGACCAGTATAGCTTCCCCTTTTGCCAGTGCCATAGCATCATTTAAAACGGCTGATTTGCCCGGAAAAGCATTGTCTTCTCTGTGAAGATATTTTACATTGTCATATTTGTCAGCAAGTCTTTTGATGACCTCAAGAGTACCGTCAGTACTTCTGTCATCTATTAAAATGATTTCAAAATTTGGGTAAGTCATATTTCTTACGTTGTTGACCGTATATTCAATAACGGATTCTTCGTTGTGAGCAGGAATCATAATTGAAACAAACGGCTGGTAAGATGTATCGGGTTCTATCGGGTTTTTGCGTAATTTACGTTTGTTATGCCAGATAGCAAGTGAATTATACACCCCGTAAAGAGCCATAAAGCACAAAAGAATTATAAGACCTCTGATTGTATCTACGTGATACTGGAAGACATACAAAAAAGTCCATAATCCCGCTAATATTGTGAATAAAAGAATTCGTTCTCTCATAAACTTCCCGATTCCCATGACAAATCATACCAAAAAAAACACTCAAAAAAAAGCATTTTTATTGGTTTTTTAACGTATGGTTACATTTTAGTTATTTTTCATACGTTCGTTATAATCTTCGATAAAACCAGTGTTAAACTTTCCGCTGATAAAGACTTCGTCTTCAATTATGCCCTGATGGAAAGGTATTGTTGTACAAATACCCGTAATGACATATTCCTTCAGCGCCTGATACATTCTTCTTCTTGCTTCATTCCTTGTTTCGCCCCAACAGATAAGCTTTCCTATCATTGAGTCGTAATAAGGCGGAATAGAGTATCCCGGATATACGTGAGAATCTACTCTTATTCCAAACCCGCCCGGTGCAAAATATCCGTCGATTTTCCCGGGACAAGGCATAAAGTCTTTGTCAGGGTTTTCAGCGTTGATACGACATTCGATAGCGTGTCCTCTTAACTGAATATCGTCTTGTGTATAGCTTAATTTTTCGCCTGCGGCAACTCTGATTTGTTCTCTTACGATATCAACTCTTGAAATCATTTCAGTAACACAGTGTTCAACCTGAACACGGGTATTCATTTCCATGAAGTACCATTTCCCGTCGTGATCGAGTAAGAATTCGCAGGTCCCGGCCCCTTCATAGTTTATTGCTTTTGCCGCACGTACTGCAGCCGCACCCATTTCTTTTCTGGTTGTTTCATCTATTGCAGGAGAAGGCGCTTCTTCTAATAACTTTTGGTGTCTTCTCTGAATAGAACAGTCGCGTTCGCCCAAGTGGATAACGTTTCCGAAACTGTCACCGAGTATCTGAACTTCAATGTGTCTAGGGTTTTCTAAGAATTTTTCCGCGTAAACGTCAGGGTTTCCGAAGAAATTCTGAGCCTCCTGCTGACAAAGATTAAGATTAGATTCAACATCTTCATCAGAACGGCAGACTCTCATCCCTTTGCCGCCGCCGCCTGCTGTTGCTTTAAGTATAACAGGATATCCAACCTTGTTACCGAACGCAATAACTTCTTCAGCGGTTTTAACAATGCCTGTACCGGGGGTTACGGGTACGTTGTTTTCAATCATTGTTTTTCTTGCGGTTGCCTTATCACCCATTTGTTTCATTGCGGCAGAAGTCGGACCTATAAATTTTATTCCGCTTTCTTCGCAAATTTCGGCAAAGTCGGCTCTTTCGGACAAGAAACCGTATCCCGGGTGAATTGCATCGGCGCCCGATACTTCAGCAACTGCCATAATTCTGCTTATGTCGAGGTAACTTTCACTGCTTGGTGCAGGTCCGATACAGTATGAATCGGTTGCAAGTCTAACGTGCAAAGATTCTGCATCAGCCTGTGAATATATTGCAACAGTAGGGATGCCGAGCTCTCTGCAGGCTCTGATTACCCTTACTGCTATCTCTCCTCTGTTTGCTATTAAAACTTTCTTTAACATATCCCTGTCCTTTATTTTCGGCATAAAAAATGGCAGTTTTGTGTATTAACTGCCATTTTTTGTTAATTATTCCACGTACATGATAGGTTGACCGTATTCAACAGGTTCCCCGTCAGCTACGCAAATCTCAACGATTTTACCTGAAAATTCAGATTCAATTTCGTTCATCATCTTCATTGCTTCGATAATACAAACAATATCACCTTCTGAAACTGTATCGCCTACTTTAACAAAAGGTTCTTCATCAGGTGAAGGTTTTGCATAGAACATACCTACCATAGGAGAAACGATGGCATTCCCTCTTTTTACTTCAGGTTTAGTTTCGCCTGACGGTGCCGGAGCAGGAGCAGCACTTACAACTGGTGCGTGAGCAACCGGTGCGCTGATTACTTCAGGTAAATCTTTTCTGATAGTAATTGCCTGTTCGCCGTCTTCAAGCGAAATTTCGGTAAGTTCATTATCTGTAATGATTTTTGCTAATTTTTCTATATATTCAGTTTCAAATTTCATATTTATCCTTTCAGCAAAGTCCTATACTCTGTCTAAATATTCATTAGAACGGGTATCAACTCTGATTACATCGCCGTTAGAAACGAAGAACGGTACGTTAACAACAGCACCTGTTTCTAAGGTAGCAGGTTTTGTACCGCCCTGAGCAGTGTTACCCTTTTCTGCAGGCGGAGTATCAATGACTTCAAGCTCAACGTGTGCAGGAATATCAACACCGATAATGCTGCCGTCGTGCATCAGAACCTGAACAATCATATTTTCCTTCAGATATTTGATACCTGTGCCGATTTGAGTTTCAGTTAATTGCATCTGTTCGTATGATTCATTATCCATCATAACGAAATCTTTACCTTCTTTATATAAATATTGCATTTCACGTCTGTCCAAAGTAGCTTTTGCAACTTTTTCGCCGGCTCTGAAAGTTTTTTCAACAACCTGACCTGTTTCTACGTTTTTAAGTTTTGAACGTACAAAAGCTGCACCTTTACCCGGTTTTACGTGTAAAAATTCAACTACTGACCAAAGACCATTGTCTAATTGAAGTGTTAAACCTGTTTTAAAATCGTTTACAGAAATCATATAAGCTCCTTATTATATCTGTTATCGTACTATTTAAACTGATAATAACATAAATATATTTATTTTAAAAGTAGGCAGAAAATAATAGTTACACAGCGAAATCTTCGGGATTTTCAGTGTGGTGGAAAGAATTTGTACTATACATTTTGAGGGTTTAAACCTATAATATAGTTATGCTGCAAAAAGAAAACAGATTAAAAAACAAAAATGCGTTCAGCGCAACGTACAGAATAAAGAAATTCCACCATAAAGGCGGAATTACTCTCAATGCCGGAAAAGAGAATAAGTCAGATCTTCCGGTAAAAATAGGTTTTGTAGTAAGCAAAAAGACTCATAAGCGTGCTGTTAAAAGAAACCGAATTAAACGGCTTATGAGGGAAAGCGTCAGATTATATCTTAAAGAACACGACGATTTGAATAAATATGTTTCGTTGATTTTTACGGCTCATACAAGCGCCTTGGGTAAAACATTTGACGAAATAGATAAAAACATTAAAATCTTGATAAGGGAGATTTTATAATGCTCATAGATGCTGGAACACCGCCAAATGTCAGAGTTATAGATGAACAATTACTCTATCCTGTTTATCCGTCAGGGCTTATAGAATATCAGGATGCAATTGTCAGGTATCAGCATTCTAATCTGAAAGAGCCAATCTTGAAACTGGTTGATTATATACATGATTATAACGGTAATTATATTGCACCGGGTATGTATGAACTTGCTTTGTCTGATGACAAAGAATTTCTTTTGCTCATTGAGTCACATAAACTAATCGCGGTTATCCCTGTTTTTAAGCTTGCAGAGAATGAGGCAGAGGTCGAGCGTATAAGACGGGAGAAGAAAAAAAAGAATAAAAAAATAAAATTCGGGAAAGAAAAGTTCAGAGACAGGATGCAAAAAATTCTCAGAGAAAAGTATGCGGAAACTGCTGTTACACCGCCAGAGGAATATACTTATATGAACGCAGAAATCGAGTACGTGGAAGAGGGCGGCTATTACCTAATTACGTACGAAAACGGAATGTACAGGGCATGGGGTGCGATTAAGGTTCGTAACAAATTTGGCGGACAATCACCCGTAAAATTACGTGATAAGACTAAGTAGGCATATACTTTTTTTTAATTTACCCCTTCTTCTAACGCTGACAGAATTCATTTTTAGTGTTATAATTATTTTGTGGAAATTGGAAGAGGAGAGTTTAATATGGCAGATTCAACATCAAAATTAATTACGGCTATTGACAGAAGTGAAAGAGAAAAGTTACACGTTGCCGTAAACGAATATAAAGGAAGAAAATATCTTGACGTTAGAATTTTCTACACAACAGACAACGGTGAAAGCTGGAGACCAACTCAAAAGGGTGTTACAATTGACCCTAAACATTTTGACGAATTGATTGATGCAATTCAGGAATCAAAGAAAGAATTTATGGAATAATGAATTTTGCTCTCGTACTTGTAAATATAAAAGGATTGGGAGTGAAAACTTTCGGGTATATAATTCCCGAAGAAATGAAAGATAAAATCAGGATTGGCCAGGCGGTCAAAGTACCGTTTGGCCATCAGGGTTTTGTAAAGGCGTTTGTAGTCGGGTTTTCTGACTATATGCAGGAAGGCATTAAGCCTAAAAAGATTAAAGAAATCATAGATGAAACCCCGTTGTTTACCCTGAAATATTTTAAACTGCTTGAATGGGTTGCAAATTATTACTGTACTGATTTGATTAACGTATTGAATTTGGCTATTCCTGTCAAACTTATTGAAAAAAGTTCCAAAACCGAGTATTCGGTTGAGTATGTAAAATCAGACGGGGCAACAAAGCGTCAGGCTCAGATACTGGATATGTTAAAGGACTTAGGCAAAATATCGCTTATAGACTTTGAGAATAAGGCAAAAACGACAAGAACCACAATGAAAAAGCTTGCCGATATGGGTTGTGTAAAACTTGTGGAAGAAAGTATTTACAGAAACCCGCTATCGATATTTAAAGACAATAAGCTCGAACCATTATCAGAACTTACCGGGGAGCAAAAAGACGCTTATGAAGGGATAAGGAAAAAGATAAAATCGCCAAATCCTATTTTGCTCCATGGGGTTACTGCGTCGGGCAAAACTGAGGTTTATTTCAAACTCATTAAAGATACCCTTGATGAGGGCAAAAACGTATTATTTTTAGCGCCCGAAATAGCGCTTGCGTCCCAGTTAACCCAGAGGATCGCAAGGAAATTCGGAATAAATGATGTCGCTATATGGCACAGCAGTATTTCTGACGGGGAAAAGTACGACGTATGGCAGAGGTTATACAAAAACGAAATCAGGATATTGGCAGGTGCTCGTTCTGCAGTGTTTGCACCGCTGCAAAACATAGGCTTGATAATCATTGACGAAGAGCATGAAAGTGCTTATAAACAGGCAAATCCTGCTCCGCGATATGATGCTAAGGTTGTGGCGCAAAAACTTTCGCAGTTCTACAAGGCACCTCTTGTGCTGGGTTCTGCAACACCTGATGTGTCAACATATTATTACGCGTCGAATAATAATAATCTGTTTGAAATGCCGCACAGGTACAATAATTCGCCGCTTGCCAATATTGGAATTATCAATATGCAGGAGCATTCACGTCCTGCGTACAGAGGAGTTATTTCGAAGCCGTTGCAGACTGCAATATCGGAAACGCTTGAGAATAATCAGCAGGTCATAATTTTGATAAACAGAAGAGGTTTCTCAACTTCTACTCAGTGTAAAGCGTGCGGGCATGTTGTTGAGTGTCCGAATTGCGCTATTCCGTTGATTTGGCATGCAGGGGATAAGAAACTGAAATGTCACTATTGTAATCATGTGGAAGATTTCCCTGATGTGTGTCCTTCCTGCGGGGCAGATGCACTCAGAAACAGCGGTTTAGGTTCTCAAAAAGTCGAGCTGCTTTTGAAGGAACTCTACCCTGATGCAAAAATAGAACGTATAGACAGTGATGTCTTATCTAAGAAGAATGCTCATATTGAGATTTTAAACAGGTTCCAGAAGAGGGAAATAGATATCCTGATAGGTACCCAAATGATTGCAAAGGGGCTTGATAACCCGAATGTTACTCTTGTCGGGGTAATAAGTGCTGATTCAACCTTTAACCTGCCTGATTTCAGATCTGCGGAAAGAGGATTCCAGCTTCTTACACAGGTTGCGGGCAGAGCAGGAAGAGGCGAATACAAAGGTCAGGTATTATTCCAGACGTATAACCCTGATTTTTACGCCTTAGACAGTGCTAAAGAACAAGATTATGAAAAGTTTTACAGGACTGAGATTAAATCAAGGCAGGAATTTACCTATCCGCCGTTTACTCAGATAATAAGGGTAATTTTAAGCTGTGAAAACAATGACAGGGCAGAAAAAAATGTTGAAGCGATAGCAAGCAGATTGCAGGAGTTAATAGATCAGTACGGTTTTTCTGAGCATGTCCAGATGCTCGGCCCGTCTAATTGTGTAATAGAAAGATTAAACGGCTTGTATCGTTATCAGATTTTGCTTAAGAACAAACTTCACGAAAAAGGTCATAAATTTATAGCACAGTTCTTCAAGACAATAAAACTTCCAAAAGATATAAGAATGGCTATTGATGTTGATCCGATAGACATTTTATAAGTTATCGTCTTCAAGCTGTTTCATCATTTCTTCGTATTCTAAATCTCTTTCTGCAACCTTTTGTTCGTGTTCTTCGCTAAGAATATTCTGAACTTCAGGTTGTTCAAAGAAATCATCCGGGATATCATTTTCTTTAGGCTGTTCTTCCGGTTCTTCTGACTGAAATTCCGTGTCATCTTCGTTTGTTTGATCTTCGGTTTGATCTTCGGTTTGATTTCTTAATTCTTCAAGCTTTGTTTTTAATTTAGAATATTCCTTCTGTATCTTCTCGAAAGGCAGGGTCAGTGTATGGCGGTTATCAATAGCTGCAATTATGTATTTTTCATAATTTTCATAATCGTTATTCAGTTTGAAAATCTGAGAGAGTGTGTACAATAAATCACCGTTTTGAGGGTTATTGTCAAGCGCTATTGTGATTGTGTCCATTGCCTCTGTTATTCTCATTTGAGAGGTATAAATTTGTACCATAAGCATATAGGCTCTTACATCGTGCGGGTTAAACCTTACTGTGAGCTGCAGGTATTGAATTGCAGCTTCAGTATTTCCCATATCGTATGCAATAGAGCCGACGTTGAAGTATGCCCAACTGTAGTCAGGGGTAATTTCAACGACCTTCAGGTATTGGGCAATTGCAAGTTCGGGTTGCCCGAGTGATTTATAAATATTTCCGAGATAGAAATATGCGAATACATCCCGAGGGTTTAGTTCTATTGTTCTTTGGAAATATTCTATTGCGACCTCGTACTCTTCTTTATTAAAGAAACACAAGCCGAGATTAAAGTATGTGTTAGAATCGTCAGGCTCGACCTCTACGACGTGTTTAAGGGCTACAATTGCTTTTCCCCATTCTTTCATTTCGATGTAAGTAAGCCCGAGGTTATAGTAAAAATCGTTTTCAGGTGAAATGACAATGGCTCTGAGGTATGCCCTTTCCGCCTTTTCAAACTCTCCGAGTTTTTCATAAGCGATACCTAAATTGTACAGAAGTTCTGCGTTTTCGGGGAAGGTTCTTACCAGATACAGAAGGTTTTGCTTTGCTTCCATGTTAAACCCGTTATCCAGCAAAGCAATAGACAAGGTTCTTCTTGCCTGAAAATTATAAGGGTCATCCCTTAATATAGCCTGCAACTCTTCAATCTCATCGCTCATAATTTAATGATATCAAATTATTTTCAAGATATCAATAAAGATGATTATTTTTTAGTCAGAGAAACCGAGGTAAAGATGCCTACCCCTAAAAGTGCAGGGTAGAAAAGCCCTTTCATAATAGTGAAGGAACTTACTCCTATAGAGGATGCCAGACTTGTTGCGATAAGAATTTGGGCACCGTAAGGTATCAGCCCCTGAACGAAACAGGAGGTTGTATCAAGTAAACTTGCCGTCCTTTTAGGGTTTATTGCGTACGTTTTTGAAAGTTCTCTTGCGATAGGGCCTGCCGTGATGATTGCTACCGTGTTATTTGCGGTAAACAGGTTGATTATGGCAACGAGAATACATATACCGAATTCGCATAATTTTTTGTTTGTAATAAGGTGTTTTGTTTCCTGAATGATGTAGGTAATGCCGCCGTTGTATCTGACCATTTTGAGCATACCACCCGCAAGCATGGCAACGATGAGAGTGTTAGCCATACTGACAGTACCGTCACCTATACAGGAAAACGCACCGAAGATATCAAATATCCCGTAGTGGATACCTATGATTGTATTGAGAATAGTCCCGATAACAAGCAGGAACATAACGTTCACCCCTGCTATACCGAGCACCAATAAGAAGATGTAAGGCATAACCTTTATATAGGAATCTAAGTTAACTATGTTTTGAATATCAGAGCAAGCCGCTGTTGAGAAGACGGGAAGCATATACAGAACGACACAAATCAGTGCCGGAACAATTACAATTCTCAGACTGTAGAGCATCTTATCTCTCATTTCAACGTTTTGGGTACGGGTCGAGGCTATTGTAGTATCGGAAATAAGTGAGATATTATCCCCAAACATAGCGCCTCCGACAGTTGCACCGAGTACGACTGCAGGGTTGAACCCAAAGGTTTGCGCTATGGTAACGGCAATAGGTATCAGTGCCGCGATTGTACCACAGGAGGTACCGATAGAAAGTGATATAAGTGCTGATATCACAAACAGTCCCGACACCATAAAGTGTGCGGGGATAAAATGTTCAGCTATCATAACGGCTGAGGTTACCCCGCCTACAGCTTGTGCTGTTGCAGTAAATGCGCCTGCAAGGATGAAAACCAGGCACATTATCATTATGTCTTTGTTTCCCATACCCAGCGCAAAGATTTCTATTTTTTTGTTTAATTTTTCTTTGTGGTTCAAAATCAGAGCAACAGCAGATGATATTATGAATGCAACAGTCATAGGAACTTTGGAAAAATCTCTTGTTGCAATGGAAAACCCAAAATAGAAAAATATAAAAACAATAAACGGAATCAAGGCTTTAAAGCTTGATTCGCGCCATTGCTCTTCATTTTTTATAAACTTAGTCATTAAACATCCTTATGGTTTTATAAAAAATAACTGATCTATTTCATGCAATAGAGTGACTGTACACATTTAATATAATCGTTAATTTCGTCTTTTGTGTTCATTTCGGTAGCGCAGACTAAAATTCTGTTATCTGACAGTTTAATTCCGCCTATAATACCGTTGGTTTTCAGCTCATCAAGCAGACGGTCTGCATTATCAACCTTTATCACAAATTCGTTAAAGAAGTTTGTGTTTTCAGTTTTAATACCGAGAGAATTGAGCTTTTCTGACAGTAAGTGAGCGTTATCAGCTGATAGAACTCCTGCCTGTCTGAACCCTTTTTCTCCGAGCAGACTCAAATACAGTGTTGCCTGCAAAGCGATTAAAGCCTGATTTGAGCAGATGTTGCTTGTTGCTTTTTCGCGCCTGATGTGTTGTTCTCTTGTCTGCAGAGTCAGAGTGTAAGCTGTTTTGCCGTCAGCATCGAGAGTTTTCCCTGCTAATCTCCCCGGGAGCTGACGCATATATTTATCTTTACAAGCCATAAACCCTGCGTGCGGTCCGCCCATTGACATCGGTATTCCTAAGGTTTGGATATCCCCGACTACTATATCAGCTTCCACAGGTGGTTTTAAAAGTGAAAGGCTGTCAGGTGTAGTGCAGACAACGAGCAAGGTTTCAGTTTGCGGCAAAGCATTTATTTCGCCGTAGTAATCAGGGTTTTGTACTAATACACAGGCATAATCTTTTGTATCCGCAGGAAGTTCATCAAACCATTCGATATCTATCCCTGCTCCCCATGCATAGGTCTTAACGACCTCTTTGTATTCAGGGTTAAGGTTGTTTGATACGAGTGCTGATTTCTTTCTTGATATTCTGCAAGCCATAGAAACAGCTTCGGCGCAGGCAGAGCCTCCGTCATATACGGATGCGTTTGCGACATCCATTCCCGTAAGCATACAAATCATTGACTGATATTCGTACATTATCTGAAGCGTACCCTGCGAAATCTCAGGCTGATAAGGTGTGTAGGCTGTTAAAAATTCAAACCTCTGTGCAACCTGTGAGATCGCTGCAGGTACAAATTTATTGTAGCAGCCACCGCCTGAAAAATTGATATAATCTGTTTTATTCTTATTTGAAAGTTTTTTGAGTCCTTTTTGAGCTTCCATTTCCGATAACGGATTTGGTAGGTCTAAACTCTTCATTTTAACCGGAAGGTGTTCAAAGAGGTCTTCCATACTTGACAGACCAATTTCTTCAAGCATTATCTTTCTGATTTCGTCATTGTGTGCTTCAAAATTCATAGTATTTCCTTTATATGGTCTTATATTTGCAGGGATATTACCCTTATCCCTACATTTACCCCACTTCTTCTTTGTAGTCAGCGTAGTCTAAGAGGTCTTTAAACTCAGCGTCTTCAGCATTTGTATCTATTTTCACCAGCCAAGCGTTACCGAGCGGATCTTCGTTCAGCAATTCAGGGTTAGAGATAATTTCTTCATTAACCTCTGTAATTGTGCCGCTGATTGGCATATAGATTTCTGATGCTGCTTTTACTGATTCAACTGTTGCAAAAGATTCATTCTTTGTGTAGGTTGAACCGATTTCAGGTAATTCAACAAAAACTATGTCCCCAAGTTGTTCTACCGCATAATCGGTTAACCCGATAGAGTATTTACCACCGTCTTGTTCCAGAACATATTCGTGTGTCTTACTACATAACATTCCTTCGCTCATTCTAATTCTCCTATATAATTTAACCTTTATTTTTCTTTTCTACAAACGGACGTTTTACGATTTCCGCTTTGTACAGTTTCTCTCTGATTTTAACTTCTATTTGTGCGCCAGTTGTCAACTCAGGCAAAGTTTTCACGTAAGCCAACGCTATATTATCACCTCTGACGGGTGAGATACCTCCGCTTGTAACAACCCCGACCTGTTCGTTATTATAATACACTTCATATCCATGTCTTGCAATACCTCTGTCAATCATTTTTAGACCGATAAGTTTTTTAGAGGTGCCTTTTTCTACCTGTTCCATTATTACGGATTTTCCGTTATAGTC
Source organism: Cyanobacteria bacterium RUI128 (assembly GCA_024695725.1). The sequence continues at coordinate 45,741 of JAILHQ010000081.1, forward strand.
ATCGGTTTTGTTCTTTGGTACTGACCAGCTTAAGCCTGCTTCTATCGGTGTGGTTTCTTCGTCCAAGTCGTTTCCGTAGAGGTGAAGAGCCGCTTCAAGTCTGAGTGTATCTCTTGCCCCGAGCCCGATAGGTTTTATCCCGAATTCTTCGCCTGCTTTAAGAATTTTATCCCAGAGCAGTTCAGAGAACTCGTTTCTTACAAGAATTTCCACACCGTCTTCCCCAGTGTATCCTGTTCTTGAAACCCAAAGGTTTATATTGAACAGTTCAGCTCTTTTGATAGAGAAGAACGGCGGCAGGTCCGCAACACCCATTTTTTTGACAAGTTCAACCGCTTTTGGTCCCTGGACTGCGAGCAGTGAATAGTTGTGTGACTCGTTTTCAACGTTTACGTTGAACCCGAGTTTGTTTCTGACCATCCAGTTTAAATCTTCGTCAATTCTTGATGCGTTGACGATGATAAGATATTTTTTATCCTGAATTTTGTATATAATCAGGTCATCGATTATCCCGCCATGTTTATTTGTCAGCTGGCAATATACGGCTTTTCTGTCTACAAGTTTTGATACTTCCTGCGGAACAAGTTTGTTGAGGTATGGAAGTGCATCTTCGCCTTCTACAATAACTTCGCCCATGTGGGAAACGTCAAACAAGCCTACACTTTCTCTGACGGTTTTGTGTTCTTCTATTATTGAAGAATACTGTACAGGCATGTGCCAGCCTGCGAAGTCTACCATTTTTGCGCCAAGCGCAACGTGTTTTTCGTGCAAGAATGTTTGTTTTGTCATAGTCGGACCCTCTCCCTTTGATTATATTGTGACTGTAAATACTGAACATGTCAAGAGTTTAACGTACATATAAAATTTTTTGCTTTACATTTAAATGTCTTTTTAGTAAGATAAGACCATATCCAAACAACATATTCGGAGGAATGCCAGAGTGGTTGATTGGAGCAGTCTTGAAAACTGTCGTACGTTCACGCGTACCGTGGGTTCGAATCCCACTTCCTCCTCCATTT
>JAILHQ010000116.1 GCA_024695725.1 Cyanobacteria bacterium RUI128
CTATCTACTTTTTTTAGTATTGAACGAGGGACACGTTTAAAAAAATCAGACAGAGAAGATGGAAATGTCCCACTTGTAACTGCGGGTAAAGATAATTCAGGTGTGGCTGACTTTGTAACTCCAACCATAAACAAAGAATATACAGATAAAATTACGATAGATATGTTTGGTAATGTGTTTTATCATTCAGAAACATTTGTATGTGATGATAATATTCTTGTATTGATAGAAAAAGAAGAAATGTCTTCAAATGTTAAAAAGTTTATAACTGCATGTATTAGTTATGACAATTATAAATATGACTATAATAGACAATATAGACAAAAAGATTTTTTAGTTCATAAAATATGGCTTCCAGCAGATGATAATAATAATCCTGATTGGCAATGGATGGATAATTATATATCACTGCTTGATAGTAATCTAGATGATTATACAAATAGTTTTATGGATATTGTAGATAATGATAAAAATCTCATAAAAATATTTGCAAATAAAATTGAAATTGAACATTTTAAAAATTGGCTCAAATGTGTGGATAATACAAATAATGCAGAAATATTATTAACAGAAAAAAAATGGAATTACTTTGAGCTATCTACTTTTTTTAGTATTGAACGAGGGACACGTTTAAAAAAATCAGACAGAGAAGATGGAAATGTCCCACTTGTAACTGCGGGTAAAGATAATTCAGGTGTGGCTGACTTTGTAACTCCAACCATAAATAAAGAATATACAGATAAAATTACGATAGATATGTTTGGTAATGTGTTTTATCATTCAGAAACATTTGTATGTGATGATAATATTCTTGTACTAATGGAGAAAGAGGAGATGTCCCCAAATGAAAAAAAATTTATAACAACATGTATAAATTTTGATAATTATAAATATGACTATAATAGACAATATAGACAAAAAGATTTTTTAGTTCATAAAATATGGCTTCCAGCAGATGATAATAATAATCCTGATTGGCAATGGATGGATAATTATATAAGTACCCTTCCTAGTAGTGATGCATAAAATGTAATGATATATAATGTTATATTATTATACTTCGCCGATTAAGTCGTATTCATCACAGGATACGATTTTAATATCCTCAATATCTCCCGGAACAAGTTGCTCGTCGGTCTTGATATAAACCACTCCGTCAACTTCCGGAGCATCGTTTTGGGTTCTTGCAACAACGTATCCGTCGTCTGTGTAGTTTTCAATAATACAAGGCATTGTTTTACCAATAAAAGACTCATTTACCCCTTTTGAAATACCCTGCTGCAACTCCATAAGTTTTTTATATCGTTCGTGCATTACCTTTTTCGGCACCTGCGGTTTCATATCATAAGACGGTGTACCTTTTTCTCTTGAATACTCAAATACTCCCATCTTATTAAATTTCATATCTTTAACAAAGTTATAAAGATGTTCAAATTCTTCTTCGGTTTCTCCCGGGTATCCGACAATAAACGCTGTTCTTATTGCGACATTCGGGATATGTTTTCGGATATTTTCTATCATTTTTCTGTAATCAAACGAAGGTCTGTTCATTCGTTTAAGCATATCAGGATGTGAGTGCTGAAGAGGGATATCGACATATTTAACCACCTTTTCGCACTCTGCGATAGTGTCTAAAAGTTCGTCGGTCATCTGTGTCGGATAAGCATACATTACTCGTATCCAGCCAAGGTTTTCTATTTTGTTCAGTTCTTTCAGAAGTTCCGCGAGCATTGGTTTTTTATATAAATCAACTCCGTAGCCAGTTGTGTCCTGAGCGATAAGAATAATTTCAGTAACACCTTTTTTAACAAGATTTTTCGCTTCTGCAACGATATCTTCCATCTTTCTTGAACGGTAATCTCCGCGCAGGTATGGGATAATACAATATCCGCATCTGTAATTGCACCCGTCAGCTATTTTAATATAAGAGCTTGATCCCATTGTTATTTGCTGACGTTCAATATTTTCAGGGTAAATATATTCAGGATTTTCATTTACATCAGAAATATATTCTTCCCCTTTTTCCAGTCGTTTCACCACATCAACAATTTTAGCCAAATCGGTTGCCCCTATCATTGCCGAGATTTCAGGAATGGCTTTTTTGAGTTCTTCCCCGTGTTTTTGGGCAAGGCAGCCTGCAATGATTACTTTTCTGCCGTCGTTTATCATTTCAAGAATGGAATCTACCGATTCTTTTTCGGCATCGTGGATAAAAGAACAGGTATTAATAATCACATAGTCAGCATCGGTTTCGTCAAGCGTAACCTGATAACCGTTCTTAGAGAGCAAACCCAGTATGAGTTCGGAATCAACCAGATTTTTTGCGCAGCCATGACTTATTAAAGCGATTTTTTTCATAATCAGTTATCCTTAATTTGCCAATGCCGGGTCGGCTGACTGATTTTGTTCTCTCTGGCCTGACTGTTGGGTTATAAAGTACATGTGATAATCTTCATTACCCGTTTCGGAAGTAAAACTAACCTGAACGTTGTCGTCTGAAACAGTAAAGATATTACTCAGTTCACCGATTGTAATATTTCCGCTTAAACGATAACCTTCGTAATTTCCGCCGGAAGTTGATATGAGCATATAAGTCTTTGCGCCTGCAGGCTTGTCTATCTGAACGGAAGATTCGCCGAAGGTATCGATATTGATAATCAATACATCAGGGAAGATAGCCTTTATTGCCTTTACGGAAATTGTTCTGAAACTCATGCTGCCGTACGAGATATCAAGTGTCTGAATTTGCAAATGTTTTGGTGAATATGCATATAGCTGATCGTTCTTTATAAAGAATTTTGCATTTTCCTCTAACTGTATTGTCTGATTAGCTTTTTTGTACTTGTTATCATAAACTTCATAGCCGTCATTTCCCTGTGCAAGTAACATATCCCCTTTCTTTAACGGTTTGGAAGGATCATAAACTGCCCAGGTATTTGTAGCGGCATAATATGTGTATTGGAAATTTGCATCTGATTTCAGTTTCATAATATTCTTTCTTACAGTAGCGAATATGTCTGTTAAATCAGATTTTTCAGGCTTTATTGCATCTAAATTCTTCTGATATTTATAAGGATACATATCATCAAATTGTTTTTCGGATATTCCGTTTGCAGATGATGCAAGGTGTGAGAACAATTCCTTTAACTGTGAGTCAGGATAGTTCTTCATAAACTTTTTGTCGCTCTTAACAAACAATTTTTTATTCAGATAAATCATATTTGTTCTGTCTGATGTGAACGAATAAATGAAGGTGTATGAGAAAACGTAATCTCTTACTTCCTCAGCGTATCTGAAATCTTTGTTTGCGTTCATAAATCTTTCAAAATCGCCGATACGTTTTGCGAGTTCATAAGGTTTGATTATAAGCTCGTCCTTGTGCATACAGTCTTTATAATTATCCGCTCTGAGTTTCAGATATTCTCTGATATCAGACGGTAAATATTTCCCATATTTTTTATAGGTAAATCTTGTATCTTCTGCCAAATGGTATTTTGAATAACTGTCTTCAGCAACTATCTTGAGCCCGACTTTTGAAAGAGTTTTTGCATACTGCTTTTGCAATTTGTTAAACTCTTTTTCGGTTCTAGGCACCTGATAGCGGACATTTCCGTCTAACAGATTTGAATTGTCAAAATTTTGTACCTTGAGAAGTTCTTTTCTGTATTTGTCAAAGGTTTCAAGTTTTGTGTCCATATCGTCATCAGACAGTTTTAGGTATAATTCCAGAAATGTCTGAACATCCTTCAAATTATCAATGAAACCGCTCAGCGTTTCAGGCTGGGTTAACTCAGGAATGAGTGACGGGTTTTCAATATATTGTTCATATTTCATTTTGTCAAAGCTCATTATATCCCCTGCAACAAAGTTCTTTAAAAACAGAAATGCTATCAAACATAAAAATATACCAAGCATTGTGAACACCCCTTTCAGGAAAAGATCTCCGAAAGAGTAGTCCTGTTTTTTGTGTGAATGATTTTTCTTTATGTATCCGTCTTTGTAATACGAATTTGAATAAAGTCTGTCTTCTGTGTTTTCTTCAAACTTATGTCCGCAATACAGACAATATTTTGAGCTGTCGCTTATCTCTTTACCGCAATTTGGGCAAAACATAATTTATACTCCTTATCTTTGTGATGTCATTTTTCTACAGAAAATTTTAGCACATAAAAAGTTATGGTAAATGTGTGGGTAAATCTTTTATACTAATTTTTGTATACGTAATTGTATAAAATACAATTTTCTGTTATCATTTTGAGTATGGCAAAGGTTGCGAACGAAGAGAACATAAATTTAAAGGAATATTCTGATCTTATAGAAACAGTTTCGAAAGTAGAATTTTCGAAAGTGTCTTCTTATGGCCTGATTGAATATCCTGAAATCGTCAACCTTGCAACCCATACAATATATTTGGTTCTTAAGAACGGTTCAGCAGATTTGTATAACAACGCTTATCTGACTAAGGCTATCAAATGGGAAATCAGGAACGAAATCAGAAGAAGATATCGCTGGTACACCATGAAAAATACGCAACCTGTCAATTCGTCCGAAGTCAGAGAAGTTGTATATAAAACTATTGTATCCGTTGAGGCAATGGCAGAGGCTGATAACCCTGTTATCGTCAGAGATACGTCAATGACTCCGCCTGAACAGGCTGAGTTTGACGAACTCAAAGAAAGAATCAAAGAGGCCATTAAGCACCTGCCTGAAAGAGAAAAAGCGCTTGTTGAGGCGAAATTCTTCCAGGATAAAAAGCTTAAAGAAATTTCTGATGAATTCAACATATCGCAATCGAGAATATCCAGAATTATCCAGAATGCTTTGAAAAAAGTGCGGAAAGAACTTAACAAACAAGACTATTAATCGTTGTCTTAAATATAGGGGAAATGTCGTGATGAACAGAGGCGTAACGGGAGTTAATTTCGGCGAAGTTGAACTTGCCGATAATATTATTTCAGATGAATTTTTAAGAAAGGGAGATATCGGTCTGCCGCAAATGAGTGAGCTTGAAGTGCTAAGACACTACAAAGAAATGAGTGATAAAAATTTCTGTGTTGAATCGGGGATGTATCCTTTAGGCTCATGTACAATGAAATATAATCCGAAAGTTAATGAACTTATGGCAGGTCTGGAAGGGTTCGCAAACCTTCACCCGCTCTCAAGTGATGAAGACTCTCATGGCGCATTGGAACTTATGTACAAACTTCAGGAATCACTGAAAGTCCTTACAGGTATGGATGCAGTCAGCCTTCAGCCTGCCGCAGGTGCTCACGGTGAATTTTCCGGAATGCTTGTCATTAAAAAATATTTTGAAACAAGAGGTGAAACCAGAACAAAAGTTATTGTGCCTGATTCCGCTCACGGTACTAACCCTGCAAGTGCCTCAATGGCTGGTTTTGAAATTGTTGAGGTTAAATCAAATGACAGAGGTCAGGTTGATGTTGAAGATTTAAAATCTTTGCTTGAAGCTCAGGGCTCTGATATTGCAGCCATTATGATGACTAACCCTAACACTGTTGGTATCTTTGAAGAACAGGTTTTGGAAATATCAAAACTTATGCACGACAACGGTTCTCTTCTTTATTATGACGGTGCAAACCTTAATGCGATTATGGGATATTCTAACCCTGCAATTATGGGGTTTGATGTCTGCCATATAAATCTTCACAAGACCTTCTCAACCCCTCACGGAGGAGGCGGCCCGGGTGCAGGCCCTATCGGGGTTGTTGAAAAATTGAGAGATTATCTGCCGACACCTGTTATTGAGTTTGACGGAGATAAATATATAAGAAACTATAATTTGCCGAACAGTATCGGTAAGGTACGTTCCTTCTATGGGAACTTTGGGGTGTTTGTAAGAGCGTATACCTACATTCTTATGATGGGTAATGACCTTAAACACGCAACTGAAGATGCTGTTTTGAACGCAAACTACTTAAAAGAAAAACTTAAAGATGCATACGATTTAGCTTATGATGAAAGATGCATGCACGAGTTTGTAATTTGCGGTGAAAAACAAAAAGAACAGGGTTCTTCTACTCTGCACATTGCAAAAAGACTAATGGATTACAAAATTCATCCGCCAACGGTATACTTCCCGCTCATTGTTCATGAGGCAATAATGGTTGAACCGACAGAATCAGAATCTAAAGAAAGACTGGATAATTTTGTCGAGGTTATGCTAAAAATTGCGGATGAAATAAAACAAAACCCTGAAATGGTTAACGCAGCACCACATTCAGCACCTATCAAAAAGGTTGATGAAACTCTTGCCGCAAGAAAACCTGATTTAAGCTACGCAAAG
>JAILHQ010000123.1 GCA_024695725.1 Cyanobacteria bacterium RUI128
GTATGTATGGTGGAGAGGGAAGTTAAGTTATTAATTAGGGAGATAAAAATGCATAGAGATTTCAGAAAAAAAGCAAGAATCGTTTTAATCGACGATAACTACGAACACTTGATGGGGGTTAAGGAGTTATTAAACCTTGAAGGCTGCTATGATGTAGTTCAAACTTCTACAAGTGTAAACACAGGTGTAAACATGGTTAAGAAATATCAGCCTGATATCGTTTTGGTTGATATGAACATGCCTGACAAAAACGGATTACAGGCAATTCATGAAATCCAAAGACTTGGAGTAAACACAAAAGTTTTGGCCCTTAGTGCTTATGATGATGCAGATTTAATCTTTAGAGCTATGAAGGTTGGTGCAAGAGGTTATGTTCTTAAAACTATGGCTTCTGCTCAGCTTATTTGTGCAATTGAAGAAGTTATTTCAGGTAAGATTTATTTACCATCTGCTTTATCATTAAGATTTTTTGAATACTTCCAAAAATCAGTTAAGGAAGAAGAAAACAGCACAGATGAAGAATTGCTCTCATCTCTTACCCAAAGAGAAGAAGAAGTTCTCGATTTATTAACTCAGGGCTTTGGTTACAACGAAGTTTCTTCTAAGTTGTATATCTCAAATACAACTGTTAAAACTCACGTTAACAATATTTTTCAAAAGCTTCAGGTTAAAGACAGAACACAGGCAGTTCTCTATGCAATAAGACATGGCTTTGACAAGAAAAGAAAAGCAAAATTTGTGTCAATCTAGTGGAAAATATAATTAAGGTGAATGGGAAGTTATAAGTATTAATTAAGTGATTAGCGGATACAGGATATTCAGATTCGCTAATCACTTTTATTTCAGGCGGTTATGGAGTATCAAACAGAAAAAGTAAGACATATATCACATGAGGTCAAAAACCAGCTCTCTGTCTGCGATTTGTATACAGAAATACTGGAGAGATATTGTGCAAAGAACGGTATTGAAGACGAAACAATACTTCGTTCTGTTGGCTGTATAAAACGTGCACTTCAGATGGCGGGCAATACCCTATTAGAGCTCAAATCATCCGATATCCAGCAATTAGACGAATATAGTCTGGATGAAATTTTAAAAGATGCCTATGAATTATCAAAGGTTTACGGGATTGCAAAAGCGGTTCGGATTGAGTTGTCTTCCGGTGTTGATGTGAGGGTGGTTGTTGATAAAAACAGGTTGTTGTCGGTTATTCTCAACCTTGTTAAAAATGCGTGTGAGGCGTTTGAAGATACGGATGATAAATTTGTAAAAATATGTTCTCAGCGAGAAGATAGTGTTGTTAAGGTTATAGTATCTAATAATGCTGTTCCTGTAGGGAATACGGACATTTTCGCAGAAGGTGTGACGACAAAAGAAACCGGCTCAGGTTTGGGGTTGTATATTGCACGGCAAAATATGGAAGAAATGGGAGGATCTCTCAGGTTGTTAAAATCTGATTTTACCTCTACTGATTTTGAAATCAGAATAAAAACGGCAGACTAAACTTTATCCCATAAACATTCAATCAGGCAAAGGTCTTCGCCATCTTTGTTTTGGAGTCTGTGCAGGGTAGTGTTTTCATCTTTAAACTGTATTTGTGATGATATTTGTTCTCCAAAACGGGCTTCTTTTTTAAAGACCATATCGAGAGTTTTGATTTTGTGTTCGTTTTTAAATTCATAACTCAGCGGTTCAAATGCCCAGACTATATAGTTTCCGTTGTTTGCATGCCCGTTAACATCAAGGTCGTTGTATCTTACTTCAAATTCTTTTTCTATTTCGGCATCTGTAACAGGGGTAACTTTTTGGAAAGATAAATCGGTATCTCTTTTTTCATAAACCGTCATGTGACGGTTATTGGTTATGATGCTTGAAATCGGTACCATTGAGCGGTTATCAATGTCTACGAGTGACCACATACTGAACATTCTGCCCACGCGTTTTTCTTTGTTTCTTAGTTCAAATTCACGGTAAGCAAAGAGTTTGTTATACCCTCTAGGTTCTGTTGTCAGTTCTAAATCCTGAACATCAAAAGGATATTCGTCAAATTCCATTCTGTACTTTAACAAAAACCATGCATAATTCTTCGGGTAAATATATGAATATCCGAATCCCCATTGTTCTGCATTTTCGCTTGCTATATCCTGCAAAAAGTTCAGCAAAGCATAGGGCTTCATCGCTAAATTCTGGTCTGTT
>JAILHQ010000011.1 GCA_024695725.1 Cyanobacteria bacterium RUI128
GGAGAGTTTTATGTCTGAAAATTTAGAAAACCAAGCAGTTGAAGAAAATGTTACCGATGCAGTTAGTGAAACGGGAAAAACTGAAGAAAATACTGTCTTACCGCCAGTAAATAATGAAGAGGAACAGCCAAAGGCTGAAGATACTGAGAAAAATGACAGCTCAGTAGAAATGTTGTCAAAAATTTTTCAATCAATTGCAGATAAAAAACGTGAGCTTGATGAAGAAATTAAGTCAAAACAAGAGTATTTAAGTTCAAATTTAGGTGATTACAATACAGAGAATTATCTGCAAAATCAGGAGTTCAGAAACTTGTACTCAGAAGCTTTTAACGCACTGGGTACAAAACTTGATACAAAGAAATTTGTTAATCTTTTAGATAAATATGTTGAAGCAAGGATAGCTATTCATAACAGAAATAAGGCTATAAAATCTGAAAATGACAGTCTGACCGATAGTTTTGATTTTAAGTCAGGTGCCTCAAAGACCGAATCCAAGTTAAAAAGGTTACAAGATATTCCTGATGATGAACTTGAAAGCTATATAGCCAAGTACATATAGAAACAATATTACCCACTCTATATTCTGTATGATGCTGTTATTCTACGGGAGATGACAGCATTTGTTTACTTCCCGTTAAAGAAAGGATTTTTTATGTCTATTGAAAACATGATTATTGGTTCATTCAGCCAATCATTTAAGAAAAATTTCTACAATGAACTTGTTATCGGGAAATTGGCTCACACTGAATTCAAAGACGGTGTAAAAAAAGGTGATGAAGTCGATATTGTTATGCCCGGAACGGTAACAATGTTTGAGTATGACGGTACCGATTTACAAGATGCTGAAATGGCGACTCTTTCTACTACAAAGGTTAAAATCAACAAAGGTAAAGCCTTCCATTTTGAGCTTGCCGAAGTTGAAGCAAAAAGAGTCCTAAACGCTCCGGATATTCAACAGCAGACACAACTTGCGGCAGATTACACAAATGATGCAATCAAGCAGTTTGCTGCAGGGGTTGATGCATCTTTTGCCGATTTATACACAAGAGCAGGTCATTATTTAGACGATGACGGCGATGCAATTACGCTTGATGCTGATTATGCAAAAGAGATCTTAGCCTATATGCAGGCTGAATTCCAACGCGGTGACGGGAAAGGACATACAAACTGGATAGATAATTCTATGATCTGTATTGTTCCGCCTGAGTTCCAGTTCTATCTCGGGAAACTTGATGAGCTGAAATATGTTGAATCAGGTCATCAGCAAATGGCTAAAGGTTACATCGGAAGACTCTGCGGTTGGGATATCCTTGTGTCAAACAATATTGCTCAGCCTCAAACGGGTGTGTTCTATCCTTTATTCGGTATTGCAGGAAAAACTCTTGCAGGCGGTATCTCTTCTGATTTGAATACTCAGTCTTATGTACCGGAAAAGAGTTTTAATACCTGTTATAAAGGATACGGTTTGTACGGTGTAGGCGCACCGAGAGCTGATTTCCTCGGCACTGTTAAGATTTCTGCACCGCTCGCTTTATCAAGTCGTTCGTAATTAGTTAGTGTTTTATGAAAAAGGAGATTTTTATGACAAGAGATTCTATTAATGTGCAATACCCGACTATTGAAGATTCACAGTCAGTCGGAGCTGCGAAACTTACTAAATCAGTTGTTGATGTTGAGAACGGTGTTACAGTTGCCAATGCGTTTGCTAATAAAAATAATACTTTGACTATTTTTGTTGAAAATACAGCGGATGAAGATTCAACAGTTACTTTTAAAGCAGGAGATACTTATCCGAACTCTATGCTCGGAGATTTACAAATAACAGTAGAAGATGAATCTGTGACAGCCTTTCAAATTCAGGATATATCAAGATTTGAAAATAAAGATGGTTCTTTAAAAATCGATTTTGGTGCTGATTTTGAAGGAAATATTTATGCAGTTGCAAAACCTGTTGCTTTGAATGTGTAGTTTTCTTCTGTAATTTTAGATGGTTGAGGGGGCTTTCCCCCCTCAGCTGTCGCCTAAAGGAGGAGTATGAAAATAATTAATTTGAAAACGGGGGTTATTTTTGATTTGCCCAAGCAGGATGTTGAGGCACTTCTGAAAGCATCACCCGACATTTTTGCAAAAGTTACAAAAAATAAAAAGATTATCAAACCAAACAAAAAAAATGTGAATGAAAATTCTTTGTTAAGTCAAATTTTAGAAGATTAATCTTCTTAAGAAAGGTTCATTATGTCAATTACGTTACTAGATTTATATAATAAGGTTGCATCTCAATCCTGGTCTATGTTTGACAATGATGCAAAAGAAACGGAAGATTTTGATCCCGTTCTGCTTACGGCTATAAATAAAGCCTTAGTTGAGATATGGTGTTCTTATCCGTTTGATTTCAGAAAAACTCAAAAGGAGATTCTTACTCAAAAGTATATCAATAAATATAATCTGCCCGACGGCTCTATTATCAGCAAAAACACAAAAAATGGGGAAAAGTATTCTGTAATGTGTTCAAGAAAATATCTTGAATTTATAGAATATCCCGATGAACTCGATTTTGTTACAGGGAAGCCTGAGGGGTTCTTTATAAAAAATGATAAACTGTCGTTTTATCCCGCACCTGACAAAATGTACAAGATAGTAATTACCTATCTTACTTTTGCAGTAGGTGTTGATGCGGAAAACAAACAAATTTACGCACTCAGAGATGCCGCGGATAAAATCGTTATTCCTGAAAAATATGAGCAGCTTTTTGTTAATGCGCTTATCTCAAAATCAATGATGTATGCGCTTTCTTCTCCGTCAGATGAGAATTATCTGGGGTACAATATTCAGTTTGAAAAAGCCTACAAACTTCTTCTAAACGCTGTCGGAGGCAGAAGAAAAAGCAGAAAAATAATTTTTTAAGAGGTGATTATGGTTACTAAAAATAGTTCAATATTATCAAATAAATTTCTGGGGATAAACCGCATAAATACATCGTTCTCATCATCGGGAATAACCGCGTCAGATCTTCAAAACGTTGAGCTTTTTGATACCGGTGTAAATTCGGGTATCGGCATCAGAACAATGAAAGGAAATGTTAAAGATTTTGAGTTCCAAAACTCTGATGAAAAAATAATAAACATTTTTGAAAGTGTTCAGAATGCGGAAGTATATTTCTTTATACATACCGAACTGAACAATACGGGTAAAATATATCTGTATGATCCTCTTTTGCGTGCGGTTACCCTGAAATATGATGATTTAGCGGCAACAGGGGTTTCCTGCGGGGTTGATTTTGCGCAAGGGGATGAGGACTGGTTTGTATTTACCAACTCGGAAAAAACGCTTGCGATAAAACTCGGGCACTGCGACGAACACGGCGATTCTGACGAAATAGAGGTTTTTGACATGATTGATGTTGAGAACAATCCGATAGAAAACCCCTTGGGGCTTGTTGTCTTTGACGGAAGATTATGGGTGTTCAGCAACCTAAGGCTGTGGTATTCGGTTAAGGAAAAATGTTTCGATTTTGCAACCGTTACAGCAGAAACAACAACTGCTGGATATATAGATTTTGTGAAAAATATTACTGCGATAGTTCCGTATTTAGGTGCACTTGCAGTTTTTCACAAGGACAGTTCTTCGCTGATAACGGTTACGTCCGATTATTCTTATTCAAGAACGGAAGAGTCGCCAGGAGGCTGTGCGGGGTTAAATTCTCTGGTTTTTCACGGGACACAGTTATTCTTTTATGATGATTCGAAAAAATCAATATTTGCGTTTTCTCAGATAATCAACGGGGATAAAACCTTAAGCGAAAACCTGGCAAAAGATGTTCAGGAAGAATTAATCAATATTGCCCCAAAGGATGCCCATAGGGTAAAGATGTTTTCTGTTGTTCAGAAAGACAAGAATGAAATTTGGTTTTTGATACCGTCTGAAACAGGCTATTCAGATATCCTGATTTATGACTATATCCATTTCCAGTGGTTAAAAAGGAAATCTCAGTATCTGTCTGATGTCAGGATGATTAACAATGTTTTGTATTCCGCAGGAGGGAATAAAATCTTTCTTGAATATCAGGGAAACAATTTTGATGGTGAGTTTATAAAATCATATTATGCGTGTTCCCCTCTGAATTTGGGGAAAGACAACACTCTAAAAGTGCTCTATATCCCGCCGAGGCTTACCCTTGATATGACTTATCCGAATAATTTCTATCTGGAGTATGTCAAAGATTATGATGTTTTGAGAAAAACCTGGGTAAAATACATAAAATCAAAAACCATAAGAAATATATTGTACTGGGATGTGCATCACTACGATTCCGGGTATTGTTACAAACCAAAACAGACAAATTCCATAAAACGGCTGCCGACTGCATCGTTTCAAACTCTTGAAATGAAATTCTATACAACAGAAGAGGCGCAGGGGTTTTCCGTTAAAAATCTTGAAATCTCAAAAATAAAGGTTAAACAGATATGATGAGGGTTATTATCCCCTCAGATGATGATTTTAATTATTCCGGATGCAGAGAGATGTTTGAGTATTATAAAACTGTTCTGAATGAGGATGCCTCGTTTGATGAGGTCTTAAATAATACGCTTTTTTATTCGTTTTATGATGATGAAAAATTATCTCTCTGTGTATATTTCTTTTCTGATAAGGATAAAGTGTGGGTAAACGGATACGGGATAAGGAAAAATCATTTGTTTAACAAAAAATGCTTCATAAAAGCATTGAGTTGGTTTGATTGTGATATCTGGGCAGAATCAACCCAAAAACCTGCAATCTTCGGTATTTTATCCTGCGGGTTCAAAAAATATAAAGACAATTTATATGTCTACAAAAACAGTTATTAACAACTTGTTTTAGAAAGGAGTATTTATGGGAACAAGTTCTAAAAAATCAAGTCAAAGTACGGTTTACGGTTCGACTAAAACAACAAATCCTTACGTTATTTCAAAAACGAATAACAAAGGCACAAAAAGCAGTTTTGTGGAAGGTTCGGGTTTTGATACGATTAATAATTTTGTTAACTCTAACATTGGTGACGTATTGTATGACTACCTGCATCCGTCGCTTAATTCGACTACAAATCAGGCGCTGCTGAACAGTTATATAGAAAATCTTAATTCAGGGGCGGCTCAGACTTTTGAAAACAGTATTATAAATCCGCTCTCAAACAGAAGAATGCTGCGTTCTTCTTCTCTTCAGAATATGACTAATAATCTGATGAACAGTCTGAACAGTAATCTGTCAGGATACATTACAGATTTATTGCGAAATTCTCAGCAAACATCTTCAGGTATTCTGAACGATTTACTGAATGCTTACATTCAGGGCTTCAATGTACTTAACGCTAATCAGGCTCAGTCATTGAAAACGAGCCAGGGTAATGCTAAACAATTGACAAAAACAACAAATAGCGCATCTGGTCTTGATTATGTGAATACAGCTGCAAACTTTCTTGAAAAGGTTCATCCATATACAGTTAAATCCGATATGAATTCTAAAAATGGCAATCGTTTATAATGGAAATAATTAGTCATCGATTTGTTTTGTTTTGTAGGGTTGAGAATTAATGCGGCTGTTTTGGATTCTAATTAAGTAATTTTGTTCTTCAAGTAAGTCAATTTTATATTCTTCAAGTTCTTGTGTTCTTGTTGTATTTAATAAAAGTTGATAATGTTGTTTTACGTTCATATAACAGCCGGCAAGATCTTTAGTGTTTTTGTGCACAACTTCACAATTTTTGATATCTGTGTCAAACTGCTGTCTGATTTTTTCGTATTTTCTAAATTTACTGTTATTACTTGCAATAGCCTTGTCTTTGTTGCGCATTATGTAAGGTATTTGTGCTAGCCCGCAAGTCCCGATGCAGGCAACCCAAGCTGCAGGATATGCCCATTTGGGGCGTTTTATTGGCTCTTTGTATGAATACTTCGCTTCTTGAGGTAAAATATCATCCCATTGTGGCGGAGTTACTTTGAGTTCTGCAGAGCTGACAATGCTTAAAGTAAAAATCAGCAGCAGCAAAAGAGTTGTTATTTTTTTCATATATTTGCCTGTTTTTGTAATGCATTTATAATATATCAAATTTTCTTGAAATATGCAATATATACGCATTTTATTCAAAAAAAACGTAGTTATATATTTTAAAATTAAGGGGTTTATGATGAAACGTATTATAATTCACTGGACTGCAGGCATGGGCAGTCCTAATGCTGTTGATAAACAACACTACCACTACCTTGTAGATGATAAAGGGTGTGTGCATACGGGTATATTTGCGCCGGAGGATAATGAAATTTGTACCGACGGGAAATATGCCCAGCACACAGGCGGTGGAAATACAGGCTCAATAGGTGTTGCTCTTTGCGGTATGTGCGGGTTTGTATCTTCCGATAATCAGGGAAGGGCACCTCTTACAAAAATTCAGTGTGAGAGAATGTTTAAACTTATTGCGGACTTGTCCGCAAAATACAATATCCCGGTCACATCGTCAAATATTATGACACACTATGAGTTTGGACAGAGAAATCCAAAAACTTCTTCCGGGGGAAAAATTGATATTGTCTATCTGCCGCCTTATCCTGAAATACAAAAAGATAAAATAGGTGATTTTATAAGGGCAAAAGTGAGGTGGTACAGACAATATTCTGCACTGTAATTTCTTTGTTTAATATTTTGTAATATTTTATCATTTTTAGGCAATTTTCATGTTTGATGTTATTTATATAGAGTGCTATGGTTAGTATGCGTGTGTTAGAAAAAGTCGATTACGGCAAATTAGTACAGTTCAACCCCACAAGATGTTCTTCCCCTCTTTTTGAAAGGGCAAGCAGATTATCACAAGCAGCGGGTGATGTTTTTGTGTCGTCTTCAGAGAAGGCTGAAACTCAAACTAATCCTTTGCTTGAAGCAGTTAAAGCTGCAGTTCCGTTTGTGAGAGAACCACGTGTGAAGTTGGCTGAAAACTTACACGATATGGTTCTTAAAGCGACCAGCGTACACTCTAATATAATGGGTAAAGATGCAGTAGTATTTCCGATTCCAAAACACGATGACCTTGTGTTGCGTGTAGAAAAAACTGCACTTGAAAAGATTAAAGAATTACCAAAAGATGTTGAGCTTGTACCTATTACTTATGAAAAGTCTGTTACAGAAAATAGGCATTTAGGTATTCCGTTATATATTGTTTCGTCGAAATCTTCTCAAATATCTAAGAAAAATTCGGTATCTATGATGGAAGCAATGGCTCAGCCTGATAAAATTATGGTTTTGAGAAAGGTTGAAGGAAGACACCCTGCTGCAATCTGCGGTGAAAAATTTGTATCAATGATAGGGCTTAACGATGTTAAAAATCCTGATCCTGATGCGCTGAATAATTTTTCGTATGTGTTCGGTTATGTGAAAGATAATTTTGGTCAGCAGGCAACAGAAAAATGTATGGAAATGTTCAGGGCTGGCGAAACCTTTATTCCTGAAAATGCACTTGGTGAAGGTTCTTCAGCTTTTGAAATCGTAAGGGGTAAAGAGTTTTATGCTAAATACAGAGATTTCGCAGATGCATATATATCATTCCTTAAAGATATATCTGAAATTCCTCAGGCTTCATACGATGATGCAGTTGCTTTTATATCTGAACCTAAATGTTTCAATTTGGATTTCCAACATACAAATAACACATTTGTAGATTTAGGAAGAAAAGAATTTAATTTTGTTGATTTGGCATATAACAAGAAAAACAAAAAGTATATATATGATAACCCGGTGAAAGAATTCAGAGATGTTCTGTTCGGAAAAGGTTTCAAAAGAATTGACTTCCTGTCTGACTGTATGGAATATCTTCCGTTCCTGAAATTCCCGAGAGATTTTATTGTATGTATGGACGATATCAAAGGGGTAAAACAATACTCAAAAATTATACACGAGAAAATAAATGCTGCAGCACCGGAAGAATACAGATCACCTAAAATCTTCTCATAATCTGTTCAAAAAAAATAGGGCTTTCGCCCTTTTGTGTTATACCCTTTTTCCTATCCTTTAACCTATATTATTTTCCTGTCCTATGTTATTAAATTTTGTTTGTTTATTTTACCTTATACCCTAATTTCTTCCTGATGTTTTTCCTA
>JAILHQ010000024.1 GCA_024695725.1 Cyanobacteria bacterium RUI128
TGACAAATAATCTGTCAGCCGATGAACTGAAAAAAGTCTGCTATGCACACCCGACATACTCTGAAGGTATTATGGAAGGAATTATGACATTATGAAACGACTTCCCGATTACCTGAAACGACCTATAATAGATACGGATAAAACCAAAACCGTAAGACGTATCTTAAAAGAAAAACACCTTAATACAGTCTGCGAAGGCGCAAGATGCCCTAACAAAAACGAATGTTATCAGCAGAACACCGCAACATTTTTGATAATGGGTAATATCTGTACACGAAATTGCAAATACTGCAATATCTCAACTTCAAAGCCTGAACCTCTGGACTTGAAAGAGCCAAAACACGTTGCAGAAGCAATATACGACCTCGGTCTTGATTATGCGGTAATCACATCCGTTACCCGTGACGATATCCACGACGGCGGTGCCGAACATTTCGCAAACTGCATAAAAGAAATCAGAAAACTTTCCCCAAACACCAAAATCGAAATTCTTACACCCGATTTTAGGGCGTGTAGAGGCGAATACAATGAAGATGCCCTGCGCACTATTATAGATTCACATCCTGATGTGTTTAACCATAATATCGAAACCGTCAGAGCAGTCTATAAAACAGCAAGACCGTTAGGGAATTACGACCTGTCACTTTCTGTTCTGAAATATATCAAAGATAACAGTGATATCCCGACAAAATCAGGGTTAATGATAGGGCTTGGAGAAACAACCGAACAAATTATCGAAACCTTTAAAGATTTAAGAAATATCGGATGTGATATCCTGACCGTTGGGCAATACATTCAACCATCAAAACAACATCTTGAAGTGAGCAAATATTATAAACTTGAAGAATATGATTTTCTGAAAGAAAAAGCAAAAGAGCTTGGGTTCAAAAAATATCAGATAGGACCTCTCGTCAGAAGTTCATATCACGCAAAGAAAATAATGTGCGAAAAGTAATAAAAGTGGTGTCCTTTTCAGGACACCACTTTTTTATCGTATGAGTTTCATTATTGTCTATACTAATGCTTTACTTTCTTCAACCAATTTGATCAAAGTAGAAGCAACTGTTTCTTGTTCTTCTCTTGTCAGTTCAGGGAACATAGGTAATGACATTACGATTTCAGTATTTCTTTCAGTAATCGGTAATGAACCAACACCCTGACCTAAGTGAGCATTAACTTTTTGCAAGTGAAGAGGAATCGGATAATATAACATTGCACCGATACCTGCATCATGTAACTTGTTAAAGATTTCATCTCTGTTAGGAACCTTAACTGTGTATTGGTGGTAAACACAATATGTATCGTCTAATTCCTTTGGAGTGATAATATCTTCACAGCCTGCGAATAATTCGTTATATATAGCAGCTCTTTCTCTGCGTTTTGTGTTCCATTCGTTGATGTAAGGAAGTTTAACTCTCAAAATAGCAGACTGAATTTCGTCTAATCTTGAGTTAACACCGATTTCATCATGGTGATAACGAACTGCACCGCCGTGGTTTCTCAAAGCGATAACTCTGTCTTTAAGGCTTTCTGAATTTGTTGTTAACAAACCGCCGTCGCCCATTGTACCAAGGTTCTTTGTAGGATAGAAGCTGTAACATCCGAAGTCGCCGAATGAACCGACTTTTTGTCCTTTGTATGTAGAACCGATAGCCTGGCAGCAGTCTTCGATAACATGTAAGTTATGACGTCTTGCAATATCCATAATTCTGTCCATATCACATGGCTGACCATATAAGTGAACAGGGATGATTGCTTTTGTGTTTGGTGTAATTGCTGCTTCGATTTTTGCAGGATCAATATTGAAAGTGTCTGCATCAATGTCAACGAAAACAGGTTTTGCACCAACGATACCTATTGCCTCAGCTGTTGCAACAAATGTAAATGCAGTTGTGATAACTTCATCACCTGCACCTATATCCAATGCTCTTAAAGCAAGATGTAATGCATCAGTACCTGAGTTTAAACCGATTGTATATTTTACGCCGATATAATCAGCTAATTCTTGTTCTAAAGCCTTTGTGTTAGCTCCCAAAATATAAGAACCTGAACGCATAACTTCACATACTGCTTTTTCTGCTGCTTCCCCAATTTGTGCATATTGTCTTTTTGAATCGAAAATAGGTATCATATATATAATCCTTTCCATTTAAACTATCACTACATTCTAAGTGTAACACGATAAAAATAAACACACGCTTTTCTTTATATAAACTTAATGCGGAGGGGTAAATATGTAGTGATGCTACGCTTACCCGAATAATCCAAGAGGGGTAAATGTATTATTGTCATACTGAGGACTGTAATATAGTAAGTCCGAAGTATCTCTTGTGTTTGAGATTCTTCGGCATAAAGCCTCAGAAGGACGGGAATTAAACTTATAATTTTCTACCCCCATATATTTACCCCTACCCCCCAAAAAAAAACCGCTCTGAAAGAGTGGTTTGGAATTTTTTTACAATTCCTCGTGTGTGTAGAAGGTTAGTGTGTGTAGTTTGTGTTTGTTATAAAGGTTTGTTTAATTTCGTCTTATGTATATATAAAGTTTTTGGCTTTATACAGATTTCAGGCTTACCGTTTATCGTTACATCTGTTTACAACATAGTGCAAAGCAGCTTAAACAAGCCGTTAAGACAAATTAAATCATTGGATAAATGTATTTCTTAATATATCCCCCGTACTCTCAGTTTAATTCATGTTTCAGAACTCTACAACCCTAAAAACAAAGAGATTTTACAAAATTTAATGAACTACTCTGACAGCATAGCGGTAGGGTATTCTTTATATCTCAGGTTTTTGTTATTGATAAGATAGTTAAAATAAATATTGTTCAGTCTTTCCGATAAAAACCCGTTTATTCTTGGGGATTTTTCCTGACCTGTTCCTTCCATATATTTGTCATAGGCAGACAGAACATCAAAAAGCCAGGCGGCATAGTCATCAAACACAGGTTTTCTTGCAATAAGCATGTTCCAGAACCATACCTGTTTGTTGGTTTTTATTCTGTCAACCTCGACAGACATTTCAGGATATGTTTTTGCTATGTAATCCATTACATAATCAAGCGACCTACCGTCATGGTTAAAAAGAAACTGGTGATATATTGAGGGTTCATCCAAAGTCATTCTGTGCGGCAGGATAACATCTGTATCTTTCAGAATTTCCGACAAATTTTCTTCTGTTGCGCCAAACGGGAAATCATCAGTCCCGTCAAAATCAAACAGCCTTCTGTAATGAACAAGCCCTACATATTCTGATTTTACATTCTTCCATATCCAGTAGGTTGCCGTTAATTCACAGTAGTATGGATTCAGTTTTGAGATATTATCCCCAGTATTATCGCCGGGCATCTGTTCTGACAGCCATTTCATTTTAAGAGCATTCTCTTCATTTTCCGTATCTAAAGAATCACGTCCGACATGCAAAGGTTCAAGCACCTCATTTTTCAAAAGATAGAACGGTTTATGATAAGCAACGAAAATGTTTATTTTATCTGACACTTGAAATTTTCTCCGACTCCACAAGTTTCACATTTTCAACTTTATAAAACATGCCTGATGCAGACTTAAAATTCTCAGGGTTTGCACTTACAAAAAATTCCTCTGAACCCTTTGAAGCCTGTGGGTTCAGCAAATCTGATTTCTCAAGATCCGATTTTATGTATTCAACAAAATATTGAGAAGGATCAATAAACATTTCCCTTGGTGCAAATTCTGACAATATATCAAGCAGATAAGGATAATGAGTACATCCGAGAACAATCTTTTCAGGCTTGTTCTTCATCATCTGCTCTAAATCGTTTTTGATAATCTCTATATTTTCAGGTTTTGAGCCTGAATTTGATTCAACTATATTAACCCATTCAGGACAGGCGTGAGGAAATATTTCCATATCTGAATTATATTTTTTGATTTCAGACTCATACACTCCCGAATTTATTGTTGAAACTGTTGCAAAAATACCTAATCTTTTAATCTTTAGTCCTGCCAAAATTTTTGCGCATGACTGGATAACGGGATAAATTTTAAAATCGTACTCATCTTTTATAACGGGATAAGTTGATGCAGAAGTTGTGTTACATGCCATGACAACAGCTTTCACATCCTGTTCTTTAAAGAAATCGAAAACTCTTCTTGAATAGCCAATTAGCTGTTCTTTAGTTTTACTGCCGTACGGCGAATTTTTCAGATCACCAAAAAAGATACAGTCTTCCGTATCAAGAATTTTTCGGAACTTTGAATATACGGTCAGTCCGCCGACACCGGAATCACAAAAACCTATTTTTTTATTTTTTTCTTTTTCCCCCATAGAGTTTTCTTTACCTGTTATTTTTCAAATATTCTATAATGCCGTCGGCAATACCCTCTGCAGTAGTCTGCTGTCTTTGATTGGTTA
This sequence comes from Cyanobacteria bacterium RUI128, assembly GCA_024695725.1. Next base: position 4,396 of record JAILHQ010000024.1, read on the forward strand.
TAAGTTCGTTTCTTTCGGCCGTATTTGAAATGAACCCGATTTCAACCAAAATAGCCGGTACCGTAGTATGATTTATAACATAAAAACGTGATTTGAACAAACCTCTGTTCGTTGTGTGACTTATCTTTTTAGTAAGATTTCTGTGAACATAATCGGCAAGCTCAAGACTGTTATCATGGTAGTAATGAGTTTCTATACCGCGAGGGTTTTCCGAGTTACATGAGTTCACGTGTATGCTGACAAACAGTGCAGGGTTTATTCCTTCGGTAAATATTGTTCTGTCCTCTAACGATACGTAGGTATCGTCTGTACGTGTCATATAAACTTTGTAACCTTTCTTTTGAAGGATATTTTGTACTTTTTTGGATACTTCCATTGTTATATCTTTTTCAAAGATATTATCTCTCAGGGCACCGCAGTCTTTTCCGCCATGACCCGCATCTATAACTATTACTTTTGAATTTTTCTCTCTGGTATATTTCGGTGACGAAGTAATTGCACCTTCTTTTTTTGTAAGTTCTTTTATCTGGGCTTCTGTCAGAACAGGCTCAACATGTTTTGTTTCACATGTGATTTTAAAAACTTTTCCGTCAGGTGAAATATATGTACTTATATTTTCTCTGTCCTGTTCGGGCAGGCTGACCCTCATGCCTGTTGTAAGCAGATGGATAGACAAATCTGAATACGGGGTATTTTTCTTTGCAGAATTAAAACTGTTATCGTTATATTTTTCCGCGTTCAGAAAATAGATAAACAAATATTCCGAAGTCCTTTTTATTGCATAACAGAGCGGTTTATCAAACTCAAAGATAAAGTTTTCCTGTTTGTTTGATTTTTGGAAATTAAACTTAACTATGTTTGCTTTTTTGTCGGGAAGATGTGTTGTCAGTATATTTTTCGGGTTTGCCATGTACATGGTCTGACTGTCGGGGTTAAAGACGGGAATATACTGTGCCGCCGTCTCAGATGTAATAACCATACGGGTAGTATTTGGGTTAAACTGTGCGACCTTCAGTTTATCACCGTTAACCAGAGCAATTTCCGTATTATGCAAATCGGGATTTACCGTAGTATTTGGCATGTCATAAACAACACGCATCGGGTTTGGCAGAAGGAACGGTTTCTGAACAGTCGTCGTACCTACCCCAACAAGTCTGAAGAGATTATCTACAGCCTTTGCTTCCGCAAGATAATACTTACTTCTGAGCTTATTATTTTTTGACAAATCTTCAATAACTACATCCGTATAGACTTCCTCGTTATTGGCAGTCGAATTTGCAAATGCCTGATTTATTTCATTCATGGATTTTGAATTTACGTTAGAAACATTAACAACCGGGTTTTGTTGCTTATTCACAGTTTTCTTTGTTACCATAAGGGTTTCTTTATAATCTTTTGAATAAGCATCCGATTCTCTGTACGTATTGACATAGTAGTTCATGTTATACGGCTGAAGCGGTGTAATCGTGATAATCAGATTATTGTTGATATTACCTATTTTCAGATTTTCAAGATTAAAGTTATCCTTAAAAATCAGGGTAATCTTTGTACTTTTGCCGTCACGTTTTATTGTGAAATCCTTCAGATTTCCTTCCGAAAAATTCATTTCATCAGGCTGAACATCAAACGATGAATTAACCAATTCAAGCTCAACACCGTTAACATTCTCTATTTTTGAATATTTTAAATCATTTGTAATTACACTCTGAGGGGAAGTTTTGATTGGTATAAAGATAATAGAATTTGAAATATCAAACTTAACGGGTTTAATTTTATAAACTTCAGCACAATTTGCATGACTAAACGCAAACGAAGTCATGAAAAACAATAGTAGTATAAAAATGTTTCTTAATATGGTTTTCACTAACTAGCAACCCACTCTTCCCATAATTATTTTATAACAAACACCCGAAAAAATCTCGTAATTTACATTTTTTCATGTTTAAAACTAATACAAAGTGTCTAATTTACACTTAAAAATGCATTAAATGGTGTATTTTTCCCAAAATTATACGATAATTTAAAACCCCTGCATATACCTAAAACACTGTACTTGACACCGTTTTGAGATTTTGTCAAGCAAAAAATTATTGTAAAATTTTGCGATTTTTTATTTGCAAAAAATATTTTTTTTTGTTAGTATGTACTTATACGAAATAAATTCAACAGTGTTCAAAAAACAACAAGGAGAAAAAAATGAAATCAAATTTAGAAATGCAAGACCAAATTATTGAATCAGCTGGTATGATCTACAACTACTTATCATCAAAAGGTGAAGTTACTTTAAACAAAATGTCTAAAGATTTAGACTTAGAACAAAACATGATTTCTATGGGTCTTGGTTGGTTATCAAGAGAAGATAAATTATCTTACACAAGAAAACCAAAATCTGTTACTGTTAGATTACATTCTTAATTTATGTAAAAAGATTTGATAAAAAAGCAAGGATGAAACGCCTTGCTTTTTTGTTTGTATTATAAATTTTCAAACTACGGGCTAATCATATAATCGCCCTGCAATTACATCCTACTTAACTTCATTAACCGTATCGATAGAAATTGATTCAATACCTTCAAGCGTGCCTAATTTGTCATAAATATACTGAACAGGACGCTTGCTTACAACTTCAACCACAATAGAAAATTTTGTCATTTCAGGATTTTCGACAAGCTTGTGCATTTTGAGTGCATCAACCGTTTTGAAGTTTGAAACAATATAATTTCTTATTGTGTCAACATTTTCATTATGAGAATGAAGGTTGATTTTCAGTCTTCTGATATTTTTTGAGCATCTGTTCAGAACTCTTCTTTCAAAAACTCTTATCAGAGTAAGAACGGCAACAGAAAGAATTGATGAAACTATTGCCAAACCGTACATGCCTGATCCGCAAGCCATACCAATACTTGCAGCCATAAACAGCGTTGCCGCCGTTGTAAGCCCAAAGACCGTAGGGCCGTTTCTCAGTACGGTTCCCGCACCGATAAAACCGATACCGGTAACAACCTGTGCCGCAACACGAGCCGTATCTCTGACACCTGTCGGGTTATAGCCTTCTATTTGCCAGTCAACAAGTTCAGGGAAACCGTATATTGAAATTATTGTAAATACACACGCACCCAAACATACCAAAATATGTGTTCTTAAACCGGCATATTTGTTTGTGATTTCTCTTTCAAAACCGAGGATGAAGCCTAAACAAATTGCGACTAACACTCTCAGGCTTATATCAAAGTTAAAACTTGTAAATAAAGCTCCTATATCCGTCATAATTCTCTCCATTTAATAACTCTCTTTCTATAATATCAGATACAAATCATTGAGTAAAGTATAAGACAGTTGGGTAAATTATTTGTAAAAAAGTTGATAAATGAAAGAAAAAACTGATATTATTATTACCATGAAGATAAACAATAACGAGTTTTTAGAGAATTTACCTTCTTTCTTCAGAATGAATTTAAAGTCTGATAAAGAAGGAAAAGAAGTATTTGAAAAACTGCACGAAATATTTGAATACGATTACGGGTATATTTATTATCTCAACCCTGATTCCGTTCAGCTCAAATATTCAACAACAAATAAATCGCTGATTAATAAAGTAAACAAAATCTCTAAAAAAGACATGGACTTTTTGTATTCGGATAAGGGAATAATTGTTGACGGCAAAAACTCAATTATAAAATCCCTCGGTTTTGTAGGAGGTAAATCTTATCTTTTACATAAACTATCTGTCGGGCAGACCGTTTTCGGATTTCTTATTTTAGGTTCCGGAAAAGAAAACCTGTACAGTGAAGAAGATTTATCCGTTTTAAAAGTATGTAATTCGGTTATATCTTATGTAATAAAAGATTTAGAGCTTTCTGAAGTGTTTAAAATTCAGCTTAAAGCACTGAAAGACGGGCTTGTTGAAAAGAATAACGCTTATAAAATCATAAAAGAACAGAACGAAAAAATACTTGAATCGGATAAGGTTAAGTCCGAATTTCTTGCGAATGTTTCCCACGAGTTAAGAACTCCGCTGAACGCTATTTTAGGGTTTTCAGAAATTTTATCAGAAGGACTTTACGGCGAATTAAACGAAAAACAAAAAGAGTATATTTCAGATATCAGAGTTTCAGGGATACACCTTTTAGGGATAATAAACGAAATTCTGGACATATCAAAAATTGAAGCAAAAGCAATAAAACTTATACGTTCGGATTTCAATATTATGAGAGCACTGACGGAAGTTGCAAACATATTAAAACCTCTGGCGAACAAAAAAGGAATAAGGATAATCCTTGACTGTGAAAAAGATTTTGAAATCAACGCAGATTACCAAAAAATTCAGCAGGTTTTATACAACCTTGTGAACAACGCAATAAAGTTCAGCCCGGAAAAAGAAGAAGTTGAGATTATTGCAGAAGAGCACAAAAAATCTTATGTTCTCAAGGTGCGCGATAAAGGTATCGGGATAGACAAAAAGTATCACGGAAAAATATTTGCAAAATTTGTTCAGCTTGACAGTGCATACACCAAAAAGGAAAGTTCTACGGGGTTAGGTCTGACCATCACAAAAGAGCTTGTTGAACTTCACGGGGGTAAAATTTCCATATTAAGCGAAATCAACAAAGGTTCTACCTTTATTGTAGAAATTCCGAAAATATAGCAACAAACTACGGATGTAAAATTGCGATTACCGTATTTTCATTGAAATACTTATTGGCAATTCTTTTAATATCTTCAGCCGTAACCGCTTTAATCTTGTCAAACATAGTGTCATAATATCCGAAAGGCAGTCCGTTTATACCGTAATATGCCATTGAGGTTGACTGTTGGAAGTTTGTTTCAACAATAAACTGATGTTTTCCGTCTATATTATTTTTTGCACTCTGCAATTCTTCTTCAGATACCAATTCTGCCTTAATCTTATCGATTTCTTCCTGAAATCCTTTAAGACAGGTATCAATATTAGACGGTTCTGTTGCAATATAGATACTAAACATTGCCGCAAGTTCTTTTATTTCACAAGAGGTTCTTACGGTATAGGCAAGACCTTTCTTTTCTCTCAGTTCTCTGAAAAGTCTTGAAGAAAGACCGCTTGCGCCGAGAATCGTATTTGTAACCAGAACGGCAGGATAATCTTCTTCTTTATATGTAGGTATTCTCCAGCCCTGTATAATCTGTGCCTGCTGGGCATCTTCTTTGATTACCTCTGTTCTTTTTGCTCTGTCTAATACAGGAACACTTATTTTTTTTGTCGCATCATTATCATTAGGCAATTCCGAAAAATATTTGTTCAGAAGGGTTTCCACTTCTTTTTCATCCATACTTCCGACTACGGCAATAACTTTTTTGCCTGTTTCCAATATTTTTTTGTAAGAAGTAACAACATCTTCTTTCTTAACTCCGTCGATTGATTCGAGAATGTTTGTATAAGTATGGCCGTAATAATGTCCCTCATAAGCTATTTTTACGAACGCATCAGATACTTTCAGTCTTGCAGAATCAAGTTCGGCAACCAATTCGCCCTTCATTTTGCTTTTTTCTTTGTCAAACTCAACAAAAGTTGAATTTTTAACGATATCATCAAGCAATTCAATCGCTTTTGGGAAATCTTCATTCAGACAGAGAAGTCTGAATCTCATATAGTCCTGTTTCATATCGGCAATTATCTCTATACCGTTTTCGTCAAGGACTTTTGCCAATTCCTCGTTGTTATATTTTTTTGTCCCCTGAAGCAATAACCTTGTCATCAGGGAATATGTACCCGCCAGTTTCTCTTCTTCATTTATTGAAAAATTCATTGTTAATGCCATTCTCGGTGTTTCGGCATTTTTCTTATATACTGACTTTATTCCGTTCTTTAATTCAAATTCTCTCATCATATCTTTATTAATATCACAAAATTAATGTTGTGTAAATTTATGTTTCACATTCTTCCTTCCACAAAGAATTAGTAGAATTCATGTAGCAAATTTGATTTTGTTCATACGTTATACTTGCAGAGGTTAAATGCATGCAAACAAATCAACCAAACGGATATTATCCTCAATATCAATTGCCATCGGCTCGTGTAAGTTTTTGTTCACAAAAACACGATATCAGAAAAGCCGATGATATTTGCCGTTTGGTTTTAAGAGAGCTTCCGGTATACTCCAATACCCGCTTAGAACGCGCAAACTGCAGCGCAAAATACAGAAATGTGCTATTCACACTGTACAGATACTCTGAATCGCTAGTCAGTGAAATAAGGGGGTTCTGCTCACAGGCAAAATCACCTATTGACTTTTATTTGCGCAAACTTAGTGCAGTAAAATCAACAAAAGTCGGGAATTGTCAGGAACTTGCCGATATTACGGCAATGGCGTTCAGAATGAACGGAGCCAAAAATGCTGATGTTTATTCGCTAAAAGCGTATAACCCAGTAACTAATACCGTAAGAAACATAGATCACGTTGTTGTAGGGGTAAATATAACAAGACCGCTTCCTAAACCGTCAAATTCCAGAAGAGATTTTTACGGACTGGATAGAGGTGCCATAATCGTTGATCCGTGGGCAGGCTTCACATGCAGTGAACGTGATGCTTCAGTTAGTTATAAACGCGATAAATCATTAGGATTTGGCATTAAACCTGAAGAAATCGTGATTTACACACAAAATAAAGATATAGATATGCGCGACATGTTTTCCAAAAAAGATATTCTGTACTTCAGACACATGTTCCCTGAATTATCAAAAAAGAAAAAATTCAATTTATGGGAAAAAATTGTATGGCATTTTATGGATAAATCAAAATATGAATATGAAAAATTCCCAATATCTCTGAAAGAAACAGCAAAACGAAATTGCAACTTGAAATCAGCGCTTTCTACGGAAGAATTTCATGAATTGCTCAACGGACCAAGGAATAAGTAATGTTAGTCAACCAAACAAATTTTTCATATACACAACCCCAAAATTATAAAAAAGAAAATGTTAGTTTCACCGCAAAAAATCCAACACTGAAAGAAATTGACGACATTCGCCGTTTGGTCAACAGAGAATTTTCAACATATCTCGGCACAAAATTAGCAGGCTTTTCCAACATTCACAGAAACAGAAAAATTTCGGACTTTTCAGGTGATATGATTGAAAATACCCGCAGATACTATTTAGATGCCGAAACATCTAATAAAAAATTATACAGAGAACTGTATGCGATAAAACACAACAAAACTGCTTGCTGTGCGGAATATTCAGATGCAGCCTATGTCGCATTAAGGTTAAACGGTTATGAAAATGTCGAAAGAATGAACTTGTTTGCCTTTAATCCTGTAAAAGGCACAATGCGTGATTTAGACCATACAGTTGTCGGTGTTAATTTTGAAATTCCAAAAAATTATGAATATTGCCCTTCCTGGATCTTAAATTCAAAAAAAGGACCTGATCCAAAATATCGCATTAACCCAAACAGAGATGCCATCATTCTTGATGCATGGGTAGGGATAACGGATTACGCCAAGGAAATAAAGGCAACCTATTGTAACCACAGAGGGTTAATAAAAAACGCAAATAAAAATACGCCTCATAACAAAACTTTGCTTCTGGAGGGCGAAGAATTATGTTATGTACCGATAAAAGACGGGGTAGATTTAACCCAAAAAGATTTGTCGTACCTAAACGGAGCCTACAAAGATTTAGTTAAACCATGTAACAAAAAGCTGGTTCCTGTTGTGGATATTTCAAATGACAGAGAATATCATTTCCCGCAAATTCGCGACTGTGTTGAACTAAGAACACGATACAAAAACGGGATGAAAAATTCCCCGTCCGATGCGGAATACGAAATCATTGAAGAACAATATATGCAAAGCGTATATGAAAGAATCGGACTTGTGCCGATAAAAGAAAAGCCTGTCAAAAAGAAAAGTTTTTGCGATAAGGCTCTTGCTTTATTTAAAAAGATATTTTAGTATATTACATAATTGAGGTATTTATGTCAGACTACAAGTATTATTTAGACGAAGGTATCGTCGATTTCAGAAACGGAAAATATTCCAACGCGCTTGAAAATATAAATAAGTCCGTTGAACTTAAAGACGACTGGGATATTTCTTATTTCTACAGAGGGGTCGTTAATCAGGCTCTCGGGAACTACGACGATGCAATGCTTGATTACACAAAGTCCATAAAACTCAACCCTAAAATGACTGATGCTTATTATAACAAAGCATATATCACACTATCCCGCAAGGACATAGATAACCCGAATCTTTTGCAGGCAGTAAAAGACCTCGAAAAAGCCATTGAATTAGACCCGAAATTTATTGATGCACTTTACGCAATGGCAGCAGCCCAAAAGAAACTGGGCGATTATCACAAATGTCTTGAATATCTGGAAATGCTGTTACAAATAGAACCTCAGGCAGTTAATGCAAAGGCCTTAAAAAAACTTATTCTGCAAAAATACATTATCTAACTGTGCTTCAGTATCTGCAAGTTTCTTGTTTCAGAGAGAACTTTTCTTGCATCACACAAAATCTTTCTGTTGTCATCGGAAAGACTCATACTGTTGCATAATCTGTCAATAAAACCATTATTGAGTTTTACGGCTTTCTCAAAGGAACCCAATTCTTCAAGAACCCCTTTTATTTCAGAAAGTTTATAACCAAACGATCTTTTTGACTGATAAACCATTGTATCACCGCTTTCGGCAGTTATAGGTTCTCCCCCGAGTTCAAAATGAAGTTTAAAGATAGACTTCAAATCCTGAAGCTCTGCCTGCATTGTTGTGACACTCTGCTGTATTCTTAAAAATCTTTCAAATAAATAATCTATGTTATCGAGCTGCTTGACCTGCCAGTCGTATTTCTGAAGATACAATTTTTTAAGTTTCGGATATGCAAGAGCAAGTCCCATTGTATCGTCCATGGCTCTGTGATGGTTTTCCATAGGCACATTGAATTTTTCAGTCAAAGCAACCAAACCATGTGATTCCAAATCAGGACAAATTTCCTTGAACATCATCTGGGAATCAATTCTTTCGTTTTCAAATTTCTTTTTGAAAACCCTTTTGTAAGCTTCGTTTAAGAAAGAATGATCAAATATTGCATTGTGAGCAACAATAGGATACCCACCTATAAAATCTCTTATAGCCGGTAATATTTCTTCTTCCTTAGGCGCATCCGCAACCATTTCTTCGGTAATACCATGAATAGCAATACTTGATTTTCTGATATGCTGTTCAGGATTAATCAAAGTCTGGAAAGTATCTTTAATCTTTCCGTTCTCTAATCTCACTGCCGCAAATTCTATAATCTTTTCTTTTGTAAAATCTAATCCCGTGGTTTCCGTGTCTAATACAATCTCAATAACTTTTTTTCTAGGCATAATTTTCTCTCCATTTGAATAATAGCATAAAAATCTCATATGTGCTATTATTAAGAAAAGGTTATTTGAAATAAGGAGGTTAAAAGTGTCAGTAGATGTTACAGAACAAACTTTTGAAACAGAAGTTTTAGGTGTTGAAGTACCCGTATTGGTTGATTTTGGTGCAAAATGGTGCGGACCTTGCAGAAAATTATCGCCTGTTTTAGACGAAATTGAAATAACTCTTGCAAACAAGGTTAAAGTTGTTAAGGTTGATGCAGACGAAAACAGAGGACTTATGCAACAGTATTCCGTAAGCGGTCTGCCAAGCCTGTTAGTGTTTAAAAATGGTGAACCTGTTGAAAGAATGGCAGGACTTGTTCCTAAGTCTACAATTATTTCAAATGTAGAAAAATATCTTTAATAAATTATAAAATAATGATTATTAAAATTGGTTTATTCGCAATAGTGGTTATATCTTGTGCGGCCTTGTGGTTTTTGCATCGCCGCAATGAATTGCTGCGCAAAAAATATGATAATATTACCGAATATTTCGGAGATGTAAACACCATTGTAAATTCCGTAAGATACGGAAACTTATCCGTTCGTGCAGAAACCTATTCACAGGAAGAACTGGCAAAACTTACTGATAACATTAACCGTATGATAGAAACCCTCAACGACAGAGAAAAAATGATTGTTGAATATCAGGCAGAACTGACTAAGAAAAATCATTTTTTGTACGCATTAGTCAATTCTCTCTCTGACGGAATTTTAGTCTGCGATGAAAAATGTGTAATTATTGATGCCAACAAAAATATTAAAAGATGGCTCAAAAACCCGAAAATATTAAAATCTAAATTCGGAGAATATATTACAATTCCGAACGGAAAAAACATTTCCGAATTAAACGATGATGAAGTTTTTCTTAAAGAAAACAAAGATTCCTTCTTCAGAGCAACAACAAGTATCCTGGACTCAGAAGAACACAAGGGTAAATATATGGTAGTCATCTCAGACTGCACAAACCAAAAAGAAATCGAATCGCTTAAGGAAGATTTTATCGCAACACTGACACACGATTTAAAAGTCCCGATTATTGCAGAGGCAAACATGCTTGATTTCTTCCTGTCAGAAAAGTTCGGAAAAATTTCCGAAAAACAAAAAGAGGCACTCAATACAATGAAGATGTCAAACAAAGAACTTCTCGATTTAGTACAGACCGTGCTTGATACCTATAAGGTTAAAGAGGGCGAAATCGACCTTAACCCTGAAAAAGTTTCAGTAAAAAATCTGCTGAATGAAGTTATAGAAGAAATGGAACCGATTGCACAAAAGAACGGAAACAATCTTGTGCTTAACCTTAAAACTGATTACAAGGTAAAAGTTGATTTTATTCAGATTAAAAGGGTGCTGAAGAATCTCGTCAGCAACGCAATTTCCTACGGCAAAGCAGGATCGAATATCGATATTACGGCAAAAGATAAATCCGATTTCTCAATAATTTCAGTCAAAGACTACGGCAAAGGTATCTCAAAAGAAGACATCGATAAGGTCTTTAACAAATACTATTCCGCACACAAAAAATTCAGAAAAATCGGCACCGGGCTCGGGTTATACCTTTCTAAAAAACTTGTCAATGCCCACGGAGGCGATTTATCCGTCACAAGCAAAGAGGGCGAATACACAGAATTTATTATTAAATTACCTCATACTTCTGCTTGATATCAAGATAAAAAATATTATATATAATAACAGAGATGAAAAAGTTTTTATTTATACTTTCAATATTATTAATCGCAGTGCTATTTGTACCAAAAATACAGGCAGAGCCTTATCTTGCAAGAGATTATGACGGAATAGAAGTACCGAAGGGAACCTTTATCCCGGTTTTGGCGTTGCAGGATTTTTCTACAGCATACAGCGACAACACGAACGAATTAAAATTTGTCTGCTATAACGACGTTTACGAATTTGAAACAGTTATTATTCCGAAAGGAACGATTTTTTACGGGTTTATAGAGAAGAAAAATGAACCTATAATCGGTACCCACGGCTCGATGGTAGTCCGTATCACAAAACTTGTATACGAGGACGGATTCACTATTCCTATGACGGGTTATATTTATACCCCTCAGGGGAACCTGATAGGCGGAGAAATGACTATGCCCGAACACTGGGATAAAATGCCTCATTACCACAAAGGAATATCAAGACACTTTGTCGGAGTTCAGCAATACGTCCCGGGCGAATCAAGAAAAATGGGAGAACACGTAACAATTACATCAGGCGCAAACCTTCTTATTGTCCTGACGAAACCGCTCTATATTACTCACACTATTGACCGATAGCCTTCAGCATATCGTTATATTTACGCCAGTGTTCACTGTGCTGAACGGGAAGTATCCACGGCTTTATTGAATAGTGCAGAATTACAGGCTGATTTAGTGCCTGTGCATATTCATCTTTCCTCTTTGGAAAAGCATTCGGATCGTCTGTCGTGAGCATAAGATTATATTTTAAAGGTAAATACAAAACCCTGTTCTGACAGATATAATTCAGCACATCCTGATCAGAATAATCGTTCCCCGACTCTTTCAGTTTATCAAATATTTTTTCCTCAAGCTTTTCTTCCCTGAATTTTTTAAGATTCATCAGCATAACACCCGAATTAAAATAAATCTCATCATCTCTCAAATCTGCACGACAGGTCATCAAATCGGAATACTTATCCTCAACCGCACCGACAAGATAATTCTCAATATCATAATTCCACAACTTTGATATATCATCTAAGATAACCACATCCGAATCAAGATAAACAATCTTATCCACATCCGTAAGTGAAGGAAGCCTCAATCGGTACAACGCCGAAACCCCAACCCTTTCATCATGAACAATTCCCTCAAAATCAGAATTATCCATCTCTATATATCGGGGGGAAATACGTGGATAATTTAATCTTTTTTGAAAAGTTTCAAAATCTTTTTTGAACTCCTCCTCCGGAATATCACACATTATGAAAAACTGATGTTCATTATCCGCACCGTTAGACAGAACAGAACAAATCGTTGTATATGTATATTCAAGCCAGTCTTTAGTTACCCCGAAAGCTATGTTTATTTTTTCCATATATTACCAGCCTTGAGAATGTTTCTCTGCAAGTTTTTTATTTACCTTATCCTCTTCATTAAACACAAAATATTATACCACAGGGAATTTTAATATATCCGATTAAATCCTCCATTACTTCATGATATAATTCTAAGGGAACACAGGAGTTTAAATAATGAGCAAAATTAAATTTGGCACGGACGGTTGGAGAGCAATTGTAGGACAAGATTTTACAGAAGCGAATGTAAAGTTAGTTGCACATTCTGTCGCTAAGTATGTTTATGAAACTTACGGTATCGGAAAAGAAATAATCATAGGCTATGACCCGCGTAATATGGCAGATGTTTTTTCAAAACTCACTGCTGAAATTCTTTCAGGTTACGGGTTTAAAGTATCTTATTCTTCACGTGTTGTACCTACCCCTGTGCTTGCTTACTGCGCAAAAAACAGAAATTCCTGTGCCGTTATGTTTACCGCATCACATAACCCGCCGGAATACCTTGGTATAAAATTTATCCCTGACTATGCCGGGCCTGCAACGAAAGAAATAACTGATAAACTTGAAGAAAATATCGCTCTCATAGAAAGCGGGAAATGGGAAATGGAAAATAATAAACCGTTATCATATACCCCGACAGACTTTTCGCAAGAGTATTATGAACACATGGAAAAACTAATTGATTTTGAATCAATAAAAAAAGCTGATTTAAAGATAATCTTTGACGGGCTGTATTCTGCAAGTGTCGGATATTTTGACACCTTATTAAAAAATCACAATATCCCGTTTGACAGTATGCATATGAACCACGATCCTAATTTTGGCGGTGGAATGCCTGAGCCGAAACCTAAATATATGTCAGATTTAATAGAAAAAATCAAGAACACAACAAACACCGTAGGGTTTGCCAATGACGGTGATGCCGACAGATTCGGTGTGATAAACGAAAACGGGGAATATGTTACCCCGAACGAAATCATTGCAATACTTTTAAAACACCTGAGAGAAAACAAAAAACTGTCAGGTTGCCTCGTTAAAACAGTCGGCGCAAGTCTTATGCTGGATAAAGTTGCCGAAAAAACAGGGGTGGAGGTTGTAGAAACTGCAGTTGGTTTTAAGCACGTCGGTCAGGCAATGAGAGAAAATGACTGCCTTATCGGCGGCGAAGAATCAGGCGGACTCAGCATAAAAGGGCATATCCCTGAAAAAGACGGACTTCTTGCAAACCTGCTCATATTAGAGGCTATGGCTTATTGGAAGAAATCTCTCGTTCAGATTCAAAACGAACTGAAAGATTTCGTCGGGGCTGATTTTGTTAATGACAGAGTAGATTTCAAACTTAACGACCGCTCGGAAATCGAAACGGTTATAAATAAAATTTCGCAGCTGAAATCTGTCTGCGGGATGGAACTTATTAAAACCGACAGAAAAGACGGAATAAAGGTTTATTTCGGAAACGACAGCTGGGTGCTTGCAAGACCGAGCGGAACAGAACCGCTTTTAAGAATTTATTTTGAAAGCAGCAGTGATGATAAACTGAAACAACTTGAAAAAGAAACCCTCGATTTCATAAAATAATTATATTTTCAAACCTTTATAATCTTGTTTAATGACTTCTTCAAGTTTATCCAAAAGTTCATCTTCGGGTATTCTTGATAGTATAATTTCGCCTTTTTTAAAGATATAACCTTCGCCTATTGCGCCTGCAATACCATAATCGGCGTGTGATGCCTCACCTGGCCCGTTGACCGGACAGCCCATTGTTGCAATAGTTATCGGTAAATCAAGTTTTGAAAATCTGTTTTCTACCTTCTTGGCAAGCCCGATAAGATCAATTTGTGTTCTTCCGCAGGTCGGACAGGAAACAAAGTTTACCCCTCTTTGACGTAAGCCCAAAGATTTTAAAATACCCCATCCTGCGTGAACTTCTTCCACAGGGTCTTCCGTAAGTGAAACTCTTATTGTATCACCTATACCCTCAGCCAACAGCGTACCTATTCCGACAGAAGATTTTATTAAACCGCCTTTTAAAGTTCCGGCCTCGGTTACACCCACGTGAAGAGGATAATCAACTTTTTTTGCCATTAGTCTGTATGCATCAATAGTTGTCGGAACATCAGATGATTTGAGCGAAATTTTTATCTTGTCATAGTTTAAATCTTCTAAAATTCTGACGTGTCCCATTGCACTTTCGACCATTTTTTCAGCCAGAGTCAAGTCTTCTCTTGCCTTCAATTCTTTTTCAAGAGAGCCTGCATTGATACCTATACGGATAGGAACATTGTTTGCCTTAGCCAAACTAACCACCTTTTGGGTATGTTCAGCCTTTCCGATATTACCCGGATTAATTCTGAGTGCATCAACTCCGTTTTCAATACACTGAACAGCCAGCCTGTAATCAAAGTGAATATCCGCAACCAACGGCAGCGGCGATTTTTTCACAAGCGTTTTTATTGCATCTGCTGCATCTTTGTTCAATACGGCAAGTCTGACTATTTCACAACCTGCTTCATAAAACTCATTAATCTGCGCAAGGGTTGACTCAATATCACGTGTATCCGTATTACACATAGTCTGTACCGATACAGGTGCATCTCCGCCTATTTTTACATCTCTTATTTGTATCTGCTTTGATTTTCTTCTCTCTATCATAATGTTTATATTATAGCCCAAAAAATTTTACTATTCACTTAGAATAAATTTTATGATATAATTCCACTTAAGGAGAGAATACTATGGAATTTGTAATGAAATGTTTAAAAGACCCTCCGGTCTTGATAATTATATCCACTTTCTGGGGTGGGATGATATATACTATGAGTAAATATTTTTGGGTTGCTAAGAATCTGAAAAAATTATGTGCAGATTTGGAAACCTTCACCAAAAGTAATTTATCATACAGATTTGAAGAATTTAAACAAATATTGCTTGGAAACCCGTGTACGAAACACGCATTTGAAGATTTTCAGGACTCACTGATTTTCTCAGATACTCTGGCTTTTCAGGATTCGGAAGACAAAATCGAATACGAAAATGTATCAGAAAGCGTATCGGGTATCCAAACATCAACAGATATACCTTATTATTTCAACGAAGAATCGATGGTTTATCCGTTCTATAACAAAGGTTTTGTTGCAACACTACCGGAGTTGCTGACAGGTTTCGGTCCGTTGTTTACCTTCTTGAAGATTGCAACAGCGTTCGGTCTGTTAGACTTTTCAACAGCTGAAACAATTACTCACACCGTTGCTGAGTTCGTAGGCGATATGCAGATTGCGGCTATCTGTTCCGTACTTGCGGTAGGTTCTTGTTTGACCTTCACAATTACAGACAGACTTGTTACAGCTATCGTGGTAATGAATGCCTGCCATAAAACTCAGGGCAAGTTAGCATCATTGTTCAATGTTGTTACTACTGAATCATTTATGATCGACTTGTTGAAGACTTCTAAGATCCAAAACCACGAAAACGGTACAATTTTAAGAGGTATTCCAAAATCATTTGCAACAACAATACAAAAGGATTTGGCAAACGTAATTATGCCATACTTAGACAGCTTAATCTTCGGTGTTAACACATTGAACGACACAATGTCTAAGAAAGGCGGAGACGGCGACGAGTTAGGCGGATTATTCTAGGAGCAGACCATGGGAGCAAAGGCAAGACCTAAAAAACACGAAGAAGGCGGAAATATTTTCTGGGTAACCATGTCCGACTTATTCATCGGTATGTTCATGATTTTTGCTACCCTGTTTTTTGCATTCTGTGCGAACACAGGTCAGGGGCAGATGGAAGCTGCTCAGGCTACAGAACAGGCTGTCGAAAAAATTGTTCAGAAACTCGAACAGGAAGATATTAACGTTGTTGAAATATCTGAAGATGCTGAAATTGTTGAACCAAAACCTGATCAGAAAAAGATTGATGTTGAAATCGACCCGTTTACAGGTATGGCTAAAATTTCAGACTTAGAGTTGTTTGAATTAAACAGTGCTCAACTTACACCTGCAGGAAGACAGTTCCTGACAAAGTTTATTCCTATCTATCTTGATAGTGTTTTATCAAACGATTTGAAAAAGTACATAAGATATATTGTTATCCAGGGGCACACTGACTCACAACTGTTCAGAGGTGTAACTTCTCCGCAGGAACAGTACATGAAAAATATGAACTTGTCTCTGAATCGTGCTTATAACGTTGCAGAGTTCACTTTCCAACTGACAAAAAATAAACCTTATTATAAAGATTTAACACACATAATCAGGGTAGAAGGCGCAAGTTTCAGTAAACCTATTAAGGTTAACGGAAAAGAAAATTATAAACTGAGCAGACGTGTTGAGCTGAGACTTGTATTGAAAGAACAAAAACTTGATATGCTTCAACAATTTATTAAAGGTGCAAGCGTCGTAACAAAACCTAAAGGTGACAGCACTTATGAAAAGCTTTGATGAAAAACTTGTACTTGAAACTATCAATATGATTAGGCTCTATAATCTCGATATCAGAACAGTCACTATGGCTATCAGTCTGAGAGATTGCATTGACCGAGATATTAACGTGCTTTGCAAACGTGTCAGAGAAAAGATTTTAAACCACGCACAAAATCTGGTTAAATACGCTGAAGAAATCGGAGACGGTTACGCAATACCTATCGTGAACAAACGAATTGCGATAACCCCGATATCTGTAATCGGCGAATCTTGCGACAGTTATGATTATGTAAAAATAGCCAAAACGCTTGATGATGTCGCAAAAGAAGTCGGCGTTGATTTTGTCGGCGGGTATTCTGCACTTGTAGAAAAAGGTTGCACAAAAGGCGATTTGGCACTGATTAAATCGATACCTGAAGCGCTTGCAACAACAAGCAGACTGTGTTCATCAGTAAATGTCGGAAGCTCAAAAGCCGGTATCAATATGGACGCAATACTTGAAGTCGCACAAACAATCAAAAACGCGGCAGAGCTTACAAAAGATACTGACGGCTTGGGTGCTGCAAAGTTTGTCTGTTTCTGTAACTCCGTAAGCGATAACCCGTTCATGGCGGGAGCATATTGCGGATACGGCGAACCCGAAGTTGCATTGAATGTCGGAGTATCCGGCCCCGGAGTAGTTAAAGCGGCAATCTCAGATTTAGACAAAAAAGCTGATTTGGGTACTTTGGCAAAAACTATTAAAAATACTGCTTATAAGATAACTTCAGCAGGCGAATTGGTCGGCAGAAAACTCGCCGCAAAACTCGATATACCGTTCGGTGTAATCGATTTGTCACTGGCTCCGACCCCTGCAATCGGAGACAGCGTTGCAGAGATTTTTCAGGCAATGGGGCTTGAACACGTGGGCGCACACGGCACAACCGCGGCTCTGGCAATGCTGAATGATGCCGTTAAAAAAGGCGGAATTATGGCAAGCTCTTACGTAGGCGGTCTGTCAGGCGCGTTTATTCCTGTGTCGGAGGATGCAGGCATGATTGAAGCTGCATCAAACGGACATTTGACCTTTGATAAACTGGAAGCTATGACTTCTGTATGCTCAGTAGGCTTGGATATGATAGCCGTTCCGGGAGATACACCTGTATCAACCATCGCAGGTATTATCGCGGATGAAATGGCTATCGGTATGATTAACAAGAAAACGACAGCCGTAAGACTTATCCCTGCCATAGGCAAAACCGTCGGAGATAAAGTTGTGTTTGGCGGACTGTTGGGCGAAGCTCCTGTTATGGCAGTGAACAACCTTTCTTCTGCTGATTTCGTGAACAGAGCCGGAAGAATACCTGCACCTATTCATAGTTTGAACAACTAGTGAGTATATGTATTATTATTTACCCCTAAATAATTTACTTGATATTTTAACGTATTTATTTTAGAATTATCTTACGCGAGTGCGGACGTAGCTCAGTTGGTAGAGTATCTGCCTTCCAAGCAGACTGTCGCGAGTTCGAGTCTCGTCGTCCGCTCCATTTAAAAAAAGACTTCCGAAAGGGAGTCTTTTTTTGTTGCGGACATCCTCGACTCTTCGGTCTCGTCCCTCCAATTCAAACGATACTTAATCGTTTGAGCCGGAGTCCTTGCTCCATTTAAAAAAAGACTTCCGAAAGGGAGTCTTTTTTGATGAGTACTTTTGACCAAACCCACGCCTGCAGAACTTTCGTCCGCTAATAAAAGACCATTACATATATGTATATAATATGGTATAATCTGCATATGAATGAACCCACTAAAAATTCGATTGCGTTTATTGATATCGAAGTAAATCCTGAAACAAAAAAAATTACAGACATTGGTGGCATCAATCAAAATCAAAATGTCTTTCATTCACCTGTTATAAAAGATTTTACTTCTTTTATAGATAATTGTGATTTCATTTGTGGTCATAACATAATAAATCACGATTCAAAATATCTTAACTTAACTAATAAAAAAATTATAGATACTTTATATTTATCACCTTTATTATTCCCACAATATCCTTACCACAAACTGGTTAAAGATGATAAGATTTTTACTGAAGAATTAAATAATCCTCTTAACGATTCAATAAAAGCAAAAAATCTATTTTTTGATGAACTATCTACATACCAAGAATTACCTGTTAATATTCAAAAAATATATGCTTTCTTACTGGCTGATATTGACGAATTTAGAGGTTTTTTTGAGTATTTAAATATAAAAAACAAAAATTGTGATGAAACATTCATAAAAAATACGTACAAAAATAAATTTTGTACGAATGCTAATTTATCCGACATAATTGCTAATTATCCTGTTGAGCTTGCTTATGCACTTGCAATTATTGGAATTGAAAATAATGACAATCCATCCATAACACCAGCATGGGTTTTGAAAAAATATCCTAAAGTAGAAATTATTATAAAACAATTATGCAATACCCCATGCAATAATATGTGTTCATATTGTGAGAACCATCTAAATATTCATCATCAGCTAAAAAAATACTTTAATTATACAGAATTTCGTAAATATGATGGAGAACCTCTGCAAGAAAAAGCTTGCAAAGCTGCCGTTGAGAACAAATCATTAATTGCCATATTCCCGACAGGTGGTGGAAAATCTTTAACTTTTCAACTACCTGCACTAATTTCTGGCGAAACAATTAGAGGGCTAACTGTTGTTATATCCCCACTACAATCTTTGATGAAAGACCAAATAGATAATTTAGAAAAGAAAGAAATTATTGATGCAGTTACAATCAATGGATTATTAAATCCAATTGAGCGTGCAGAGGCAATAAATCGTGTAAGAAATGGTCTTGCAACAATCTTGTATATTTCCCCGGAACAGCTTCGTTCTATAACTATAGAACATTTACTATTATCCAGAAATGTCGTTCGCGTTGTTATTGATGAAGCACATTGTTTTTCTGCTTGGGGACAAGATTTTAGAGTTGATTATTTATATATAGGAGATTTTATCAAGAAATTACAGGAGAAAAAGGGAAATAATAAAATTGCCATATCTTGCTTTACGGCTACAGCTAAACCTAAAGTAATAATGGATATAAAAGAATATTTTAAGGAAAAACTTGATATTAATCTTGATATATACGCAAGCACAGCAACGCGTGAGAACTTACATTACGAAGTACGAATAGAAGTAACTGATGAAAAAAAATATAATGAAATGAGGGCATTGATTGAAGCAAAAAATTGTTCAACTATCGTATATGTGAACTCTGTGAAAAAAACAGAAGAGTTGGCCGAAAGATTAACAAAAGACGGATTCCCGGCTCTTCCATATAATGGGAAAATGGAATCACGAAAGAAAGTTGAAACACAAGAAAAATTCATCAATGATGAAATTAACATTATAGTTGCAACATCCGCATTTGGGATGGGTGTTGATAAACAAGATATAAAACTTGTAATTCATTACAACGCACCTAATTCACTTGAAGATTATATGCAAGAATCTGGTAGAGCTGCCCGAGAACAATCACTCAATGCCGATTGTTATATTTTATTCTCTCCTAATGATATAGACAGGCACTTTATTCACTTAAATCAAACAAAATTAACATTGAATGAAATACAACAAGTTTGGTCTGCTATCAAAAGGTTAACCAGACGTCGAAATAAATTTTGTCGTTCTGCTATTGAAATTGCCAGAGAAGCTGGCTGGGATAAAGCCGAAATTAACAAACAAGAAATTGAAATAAAGGTTAAAACAGCACTTTTAGCACTGGAAAAAGCTGGTTATATAAAACGTGGACAAAATATGCCACGTATTTATGCTACAAGTATTAACGCAAAAAATGTTATTGATGCAGAAGAAAAAATGCAAAAATCAGGATTATTCAATGAAGAACAACAACAATTAGCAAATGTTGTTATAAGCAAACTGATAGCTTCACGCAGTCGGGCTAAAGCAAAAAATGATGATGCGGAATCCAGAATAGATTGGTTAGCAGATACTATAGGTGTTGAAAGGCAAAAAATTATTGAAATAATAAATATCATGAAACAAATTAATCTTCTTGCAGATGATGGAGATATGAGTGCAGTTATAAATGATTCTTATCAGAAATTGTTTGATTTATATGTAAAAATAGAAGGCCATCTAATAAATTCTGATTTAAAACAAAAAAATATTTTTTCATTAAAAGATTTAAATGAGAATATACAAAATGTAGG
>JAILHQ010000042.1 GCA_024695725.1 Cyanobacteria bacterium RUI128
AAGCTTTGCTTGCAACTGGTCATCAGTCATCTCCCCAATGTTTAATTGGGCAAACTCACTTGCAGGAAGCAATTCCCTAAGTTGATTAATATATTCAGTTCTGTTTCCTACACTGCCTGGCATTTTCTTCTATTCCTAATAAATTACGCGTAAATATAGCACACCGCTACATTTTTGCTATCGGCATTTTTGTGAATAACTTTAATTTTTTATTGTTTTGTTACGAAAAAGTTACAAATTTTAACCACGTTCCGAAAAGTTAATATGAAATTGTAACTTTACTTAAAATATCTTTATTATGCCCTTTGTTTTTGATATCGTAAATGAGTAATAGGATATTGAGGGGAAGCGCAAAATGTATAATGTTGCAATCATTGGCGGAGGGCCGGCAGGGATTTTTACCGCATTGGAACTTGTTAAATTAAGACCTGACTGGAAGGTTGTTCTTATCGAAAAAGGGAAGCGTATTGAAAAGAGAAAATGCCCCTTAAGAGAAGGTTCTCCTAAATGTACAAATTGCAAACGCTGCGGACTTCTTTGCGGCTGGGGCGGTGCAGGAGCATTCTCTGACGGAAAACTTACCCTTACACCAGATGTCGGAGGACACCTCGTTGATTACATGCCTAGAGATAAAGCTATCGAGCTTATCAGATATGCTGATGATTTATATCTGGAACACGGCGCAACAGACGAAATCTTCGGGACTGATATAAAAACTTTTGAAGAACTTGAACGTCAGGCTACACTGGCTGAATTAAAGCTTATCCATTCACCTGTAAGACACCTTGGGACCGAAAGAAGTTTAGACGTACTTAAGAGCATGCAGGACTACCTGAATGACAAAATAACTATTATGAACAACGTTGCGGCAAAAGAACTCATAGTCGAATGCGAACAAGTCAAAGGTGTTTTGCTTGACAACGGAGAAGAAATCAGAGCAGAATATACGGTAGTCGCACCGGGCAGAGAAGGTGCAGACTGGCTGACTAAAGCATTTGCAGAACACAAAATCGGTATGGTTAACAATGCAGTTGACGTCGGGGTCAGAGTAGAACTTCCGGCACCTGTGTTTGAACCGCTGACAAGCAAACTGTATGAATCAAAACTTGTTTACCATTCTCCTAAATTCGGAGACGAGGTTAGAACCTTCTGTATGAATCCGAACGGAGAAGTCGTTCAGGAAAATTACAGCGGAATTGCTACCGTTAACGGTCACAGTTACGCAAATATAAAAACAAAAAATACAAACTTCGCACTTCTTGTCAGTGAAAAGTTTACCGAACCGTTTAAAGAACCTATTCAATACGGTCAGCATATTGCGAGACTTGCTAATATGCTTGCAGGCGGTATTCTCGTCCAGCGTTTCGGAGATCTGTTAGACGGTAAACGTTCTACCCCTGACAGAATAAAAGCAAGTATCATTGAACCGACACTTAAATGCGCAACGCCGGGAGATTTAAGCCTTGTTCTTCCGTACAGACAACTCACAAGCATTATTGAAATGCTGTTTGCACTGGATAAAATCGCACCGGGGACTGCTTCAAGATACACCCTTCTTTACGGTATAGAAGTTAAGTTCTACTCTGCAAGAGTAAAACTGACAGACGAACTTGAAACAGAAGGTGTCAAAAACTTATTCGCTATTGGCGACGGTGCCGGAGTAACAAGAGGACTCCTGCAGGCATCCGCTTCAGGCGTACACGTTGCACGCACTATCTGCGCAAGAGGATAAGGTAATAATCTGAGGGTAAATAATACACCTTACTATACTTTTACCTTTGTCAGTGGTACAATTACATTATGAAAATATTCAACGGTATGTCCGCACAAAAGAGGTTAGTTGTTATAGGGTTTGCGTTCAGTACAATACTGATTGCAATGATTTCTGTTCTTGCCTTATACAGTATTGATGACAACCTTAACAAGTGCTACAAATATTTTGGTCAGGTTATCTCAAAATCACTTGCCATTGAAAGTGTTGAAATAACAAGAGGACTGCCGCAAAATACTGTTTATAACACTCTGAGAACTCATTCCGTATCAATTCTTGAATCAAATGATGATATGGCATACATAGAGTTCAGAGATAACAAAGACAATATTATTTATTCAAGCAGAAACGATAAAATGTGCCCGAAAAGAGTTGCCCGAATAAATTCGGCATCTTCTATGCTGAGCTATGACAACGGAACTCAAAAAATTGTCGGCTCCGTATCTATCGGACTTACGGGAAGCGTCATTGACGGAATATCTTTTGTAACAAAGATATCACTAATAATCGCATTTATTATCTGCTGGTTAACAATAGGTTCAATAATTCTTTTGAACGTTATTCTTGCAATGAAAGAACTGAACCTTCTATACGACGGGGTTAAAAGGTTATCCTCGGGAGAATTTGGTTACAAATTAGACAGCAAAGATGCAAGCAGGGTTGTAAGAGAACTCTATAAAGCGTTTAACGATATGTCTGAAAAACTCCGTTCATACAGCGAAAGCTCAGTTGAATCACTTATGCTTGAAAGAAACAAATTTGAGGCTATTCTTATGAGCATCGCAAACGGGGTTGTCGTATGCGACAGTTCTGATACTGTTCAGCTCGTAAACGAACACGCAAAACAACTTTTAGACGTATCTGATGATGAAATTCTCAATACAAATATTCAGCAGTATTGCGACAACAACGGTATCGTTGCCTTCAAAGAAAAGGTTGAAGAATTTAAAAACACTCCGATAGCCCAAATGACAGACAAACCTCTGGAATTTAATATTGAAGTGTCTGAAAAAGTTTTAAAAACGGTTATTTCCCCGATGTTCTTAAACAGCGGAGATTACGTCGGTTATATCATTGTTCTTATTGACGTAACCAAAGAAGTCGAAATGGACAGACTGCGCTCTCAGTTTGTTTCAAACGTATCTCACGAACTCAGAACCCCTGTTACCGTATTGAGAAGTTACAGCGACACCCTTGCAAATATGGGGGATGAATTTGATTACGAAACCCAAAAAGAATTTTTGGGAATTATGAATAAAGAGGTTATCAGACTTCACGATATGGTCAACGATATTCTAGATTTCTCAAGATATGAAGCAAAAACGGTCAAGCTTGAAAAAGAAATGCGTGACGTAACCGAAATCGTTCAGGAATGTGTGAACAGAGCCAAAATTTTAGCCAAAGAAAGACATCTTGAATTTGTTGTAATGGCTGAACCAAATCTGCCTCAAATACCGATAAATTACGACAGTATCACAAGAGCCTTAATGAACTTAATCACAAACGCTATAAAATATTCAAATGAAAACACCACAATAAAAGTGCGTGCCGAAAAGTTTAATGATTACATTGTAGTAGCCGTAACGGATCAGGGAACCGGCATATCGGAAGAAAACCAAAAGAAGGTCTTCGACAGATTCTTCAGAGTTGAAAACAGTGCTCACACCGTTAAAGGTACGGGACTCGGTCTGCATTTGGTAAAAATCACAATTGAAAAACATCACAAAGGTGAAGTATTCGTTCATTCTAAACTCGGGGAAGGTTCAACCTTCGGGTTTAAACTCCCAACTGCTGAAAAACTTGCAGAATTAGAAGATGAATACATAACAAAATAATTAGAACGATGAATTACGCAGAAACAGTAAAAGACATAACCTCACAGGGAAAATTTCGTATAAATTTAGGGCTGGAAAGAATTTCTGAATTATTGGAATTGTCAGGGAACCCTCAGGATAATCTGAAATGTATTCAGGTTGCGGGAACAAACGGCAAAGGCTCCGTCTGTACAATGTTTGCATCTATATTACGGGAGGCAGGTTATAAAACAGGACTCTACACAAGCCCGCACATATACGACTACACCGAAAGAATAAATATTGACGGCACAAACATCTCAAAAGAAGATTTCGCCGAATATTATTCGCAGGTTATGAAAACAGCTGAAGATAACAATATAGAACCAACAGAGTTTGAAATACTTACTACAATAATGTATAAATATTTTGCCGATAATAAGGTCGAAGTCGCTGTCATAGAAACAGGGTTAGGCGGAAGATTTGATGCAACAAACGTTCTTAAAACAAACCTTTGTTCAATCATTACCCACATTGATTTAGACCATACTGACAGACTCGGGGACACAAAAGACAAAATCGCCTTTGAAAAAGCCGGAATAATAAAACCTGACTCAATAGTGATTACGGGCGAAGGATATGAAGCAATAAAGGATAAAGCTGATGAAGTGAATTCTATGCTTATTCTGACATCACCTGAGGTGCCGGAACAATATTTTGAAGCACTTTCTCTCAAAGGTGAACAACAAAAAGAAAACCTCTCACTTGTGCTGACCGCAATAAACACTCTTTTCCCAAAGATTGACGAACAGACACTTATCAACGGGCTAAAAAAGGTTAAAAACCCATGCAGGTTTCAATATATAAAAGATAAAAATCTGCTGGTTGACGGAGCACACAACCCTAATTGTTTTGATGCACTAATTCACAACTTAAACAACTATTTCCCGAACACAAAACGAAACTATGTTTTCGGGTGTCTGAATACAAAAGACTACAAAAAAATGTTATCATATATTATCAACGATAAAAAATTAAACCAATTATACATTTACCACTTCAACAACCCAAATTCAGTGAGTTACGAAGAAATAAACGACTTTACTCCATGTATAAAGCTGAACTCTCTTGAAGAGGTTATTAGCGAGGATACACTGACTGTTGTATGCGGCTCTTTCTATATGCTCAACGAATTGATACCTGAAGAGTGGATTTTCAGCGAGGACCTGTCGAACTCGTCGAAATTATCAATGATTTGATAAACATAGTCTAATTTTTCATAGAGTTCATGAGGCTCAAGAGATGCTATTGCTATAATTTTGCCGATACCAGTATTTTTTGCAGACTCAAGCCCTGATAGAGCATCTTCAATAACTATACACTCTTGAGGCGGCAAATTAAGGTTAGCACAGGCGATTTGATAAATTTCCGGATCAGGTTTACCCTTTATTTTACCATTAGAATAAACTATTTTATCCAAATCAAACCAGCGTTCCAATTTGAACTCTTTTATATAAAACTCGACATTCTGCCACTCGGACATTGTTGCAATTGTCCGCGGAATATTGTTTTCAACAAGCCAGTCAAGAAACTCAACAGCGCCGGGTGCAAGTTTGAAGTGTTCGGGATCCATCAGGCACTGCTGTCTGTACAGAGATTCTTTTTCAAAAGCAAGTTTTGTAACCGTTTCATCAGAAGGAATTTCACCGGTACAATATTCGATAATATCTCTGTTAGTGCGCCCAAACATATATTTACGCATCTCATCGTCTGTAAAAGGGTACCCTCTCAGTTTTTCAGAGAACATTCTCCACGCATCATAGTGAAGTTGCGAATCCCAAAACAGTGTGCCGTTAAAATCAAAAATTATCCCCTGCATATATCCTCCGCTAAAACCAATTTAGCACGATATTACAGAGTTTGCAAACATTTTCTAACCAATATAACTCTTATCCATAGGGGTGCCAAATTCCAAATCACAGTTTGCGATTTTACCTAAAACCTCTTCGTAATATTTAGGATGTAAACCATTTGATGGTCTTATTGAACGTATATTTTCAGGTGTGAACTTTTCGCCTTTCTTTATTGGTTTCACTACGTATAAAGAACGGGCAAACTTTCTGTTTTGCTGATTCACCGTATAGTCAACCTTCCCCAAAGCTTTTTCAGTATCCCTCACAGCTTTAATCATTTGAGCAAATTCTTCCGGTTCAAGCGAGAAGCCTGCATCTGCGCCACCTAAATTTCTGTCGAGTGTAAAGTGTTTTTCAACAACAGTTGCACCAAGCGATACCGCGGTTATCGCAGGGATATTACTCATTGAATGGTCAGACAAACCAATTTTTACACCCTGCGGAGAAAATCTGTCTATCATATCTTTGACAGTTATAATGTTCATATCCTCAAGTTTTGCAGGATACGCAGAAGTACATTTTAAAAGTGTTATATCATCATTTCCGACAGACTTGCACGCATCAATTGCCTCTTGAATTTCGTCTAAAGAAGAAACACCCGTTGATATAATCATTGGTTTACCTAATTTTGCAGCATATTTTATAAGCGGATAATCCATTGCTTCAAAACTTGCAATTTTATAGCATGGAACATCTATACTTTCCAGGAAATCAACCGCTGAAAAATCAAACGGTGTCGAAAAGAAATCAATACCAATGCTGTCTGCATACTGTTTGAGTTCCCCCTGCCATTCCCAAGGTGTGTATGCTTCCTTATACAAATCATAAAAATACTTTTCATCCCACAAAGTTCCGCCAGACAGTTTAAATTCAGGATTCTTGCAATTAATAGTAAGTGTATCCGCAGTATAAGTTTGAATTTTAACGGCATCAGCGCCGATTTCTTTAGCTTTAGCTATAATTTGTTTTGCTAATTCTTTGTCGCCACAATGATTTGCAGACATTTCTGCTATGATATATGTACGCATAATAACTCCTTCTTTGCTTATTGTAGCATAATATGAGGATTATTTGACTTTAGAAATTTGTAAACTGTATTTATGACCATGCATTTCAAAAAATGCCGGATAATTATCATTATCTACAATTCTTAACAGATTAAATTGTTCTCTTATTGTTTTGTCAACATCAAGTTCACTGTCGGCCGGTGTTCTTCTTGAGTAAATACTTTCTTTACCCAACTGCTTTGTACCCAAAATGGTTTCATAATTCCGGACATATTTCAGACACATATCTACAATTTTTTGTCCGAGTTTTTCCTGCCATTCGTCAATAAGCTCACTACCATCAAGTTTTAGTACATCCTTCACATAATAATCGCCGGCATCCATTTCTTTTACAGCTTCAAACAATGTTATAGGAATCTCATTTTTTCCTTCTAAAATCTGCCAACTGGTAGGAGACCACCCCTTTCCTTTTGGTAAATCACTTGCATGAACAACAATATTATGATTATTTAACACAAGATATTCTTCTGATACTATTTCAAAACAACTAAGAAAAAACGCAATGTCACCTTTTTCCAATTCCTTTTTTGAATGAATTATTTTGACATGGTGTCCTAATCTCTCAAGAGCGTTTTTTAACTCCAAGTCATACTTGTTCATCCAGCTGCTTTGATTTGTCAAAATTGTTATTTTATATTCTTTAGCCATTCCATATCCTCTGTAAAATCATTTAAATCTTTTTTTGAATTTTTAACAGTTTCAAAAGTTACATAACTCTCATCAGGTATCATAGCAAAAATACGGTTAAAATCCAATTGTCCCGCACCTAAGTGCAAGTGTGAATCATAAGGCGAATTTATATCGTCTAAATCAGTAAGGTGAAACATATTAGGATTAAGATTCAAAAATTGTTCACAATATTCGTATACATTTACCCCCAGCGAATTTGCCGCACAGATTGCGTGCCCGAAATCCAAACAAAATCCGCACCCTGCCGTATCCATAACGAGCTTTATTTCGTCTTTATTATAACCTCTGCAGAATTCACCTCCCATACGGTTTGGAAGTGCAACAAAAGGCTTATTTTCTATTAAGGCACGAGGTTCTTTAAAAGAGGCAAGCTGACTAGCTGTTTCTTTTATATCACCGTCTATCCCGCCGTGGAAAATTATATACTTGGCATCCAATTCATCAGCAAATTGTTTTGTCTGATCATATATTTTTCTGTTGCGCTCAGCTTTTTCCTGCTTTGCAAGATTAAACCCCTGAGCAAAATGTGCATTATGGATAATGAAGGGAATACCGTTACGTTTTTCTAATTCTTTCCATTTGAACAGGGTATCAAGAGTATCAGGCACGACATACAGCTCTATATAATCATACAACCCAAGACTATACAGACGAATTGCGTCATCATAGTAAAAATCCGTATTTACCGACCATAATTTTAACCCGCGTTTATACATTATTTACCTTTTTTATTACATTATACAACACTTCAGCCATTTCAATATCATCATAATTATCGATATCGACCGAATTTTTCCAGTCCATCTCAGAAAATCTTAATTCATCCGTATATATTGATTCGTTTTTTTTAAGATATTCTTTATCAATAATAACTACTGCACCGTTCGGACAATACATCGGCGGTTTTGACTGAGATGAACATTGAGCCGGAGAATACAAAACAAAAGTCGGTTTATTTTCATCATCAACTGTAGCCCCCCACCACGGATTCATTGTATACTTTGTGGCCGTAATTAAAACCTTAGTGCCGCTTTTCTTGTATACATCATCTGCATTGATAATATCGTTTTCATCTCTCAAAGGACATGTTGCCTGAAGAATTGTTATTTTATCATAGACTTCCTTGTAGTAATTCTCAGCCTGCTTTGCTGCATATAACGCAACCATCGAACAACTTGACGCATTATCCGCATACTTATTTCTCAAGAACGGTGCCTCTGCGCCGTATTCGACCGCAATCTTTGCGTATTCTTCCGAATCAGTTGACACTATAATTCTGTCAAACAGACCGCTTTTTTGAGCCGCTTCAATAGTCCACGCCATCAATGGCTTACCCATAAAAGGGTAAATATTCTTATTCTTTATTCGTGATGAACCGCTTCTTGCGGGAATTATTGCTATATTTTTTACCATACGGTTCTGCCTCCGTCTACTATAATATTTTGCCCGGTCATATAATTAGAAGTATCCTTTAGCAAAAATTCCACCGAAGGAATTGTGTCTTCAGGTTTCATCATTCGTTTTAACGGAGTAATCTCTGCAAATTTTCTTTTGAACACATCATTAACACGTCCTTCTACTCCGCCGTAACTGATTGTATTAACCATTATACCTCTGTCTTTATATCGGATTGATAATTCTTTAGTAAGATGGATAAGAGCCGCTTTACTCAAAGAATACTGCGGAGTTGTCTGAACAGCAGGGTTTTCATATAAATACGGATTATATGGCACTATACCATACATAGAAGAAATATTAACAACTTTTTTTAGTTTTGATTTTGGATGCTCAGCAAGTTTAAATGTTAACTCGTATGGAAATATAACATTTATCGTGTACAAATTTTGCATACACACTCTAGGTGCAAATCCGTTTTCTTCCATCTTATGCCATCTCAAATCATTCGCCATATTAATCAGATACTCGGGATATATTCCGTTTTTATCCAATTCGCTAATAATTTTATCCGGAGCATTTTCCTCCAATAAATCTTCTATTTTAATTGGTATTAAATTCGGGTGATTTCCGAAAACTTTTAATTTTTCTTCGTTTCTGTACACAAGAGCAATTTTGTATTCATTCAGAAAATGTTTAACCTGGCTTGAGCCGATTAACCCGGTCCCCCCCGTAATCAGTATTGTTTCCATTATACTAATCTCCAATTCTGCGGTAATATAAATCTTTCATCCGTAACTTTGTACTTTGTATAGTCGATGGTTTCAATATCACTTTCAATAGCATTGACTATTCCCGTTAAGTCATTTAGACAAGTTGTACCAACGATGATTTTATCAACCTCTTTAATTTTATCAACAAAATGCAAAGCTTGAGCTAATTTTGGCTCTGGAATTTCTTTTAACAGCGGTTTTATTTCATCAAAGTAAGAATTAATTTCATAATCTTTCATTAATAATAAACCTTGTAAAAATGTTGAACGGGTATGTATTTCAATCCCTTTTTCTTTTAATTCTTTCATTAAGTATACAAATCTCTGATCCAATATATTCAGCGGTAACTGAACAATATCTATATCAAACTTGTCAATGATTTCAATTAAAGTTTCTGGGGAATAAACACTTACCCCGATTTTATCAACATACTCTTTTTCCTTAAAATCATTGACCAAGTCCCATAATTCATAACCGTTTTGTCCCAACAAATCAGTTGATTCGTGAAACATTAGCCCATGGAGTTTTATATACCCCAAATTCTTCTGCGACTTATAAAAAGCATCTCTAAAATTATTCAGATTTTCATCACGACCAAGAGTCTTATCAACCTTTACGGTTTTGGTAACAACTTTAAATCTCTCAAGGTTAAATTTCCCGAGAACTTCTTCAGAATTACCATAAAGACTTGCAGTATCAAGAGTATCGATTCCGACTTTTGCTGCATAATCAAGAATTTTTCCGACTTCATCAGAAGATACCTGACCT
>JAILHQ010000140.1 GCA_024695725.1 Cyanobacteria bacterium RUI128
TATTTATCAACCCATCTGTCAGCATCATCCAAATCTTTTTTCGAGACTAATACATACTTCCCGTACTTTTCAAAAAATGTTCGTCCGCCAAAGTAACCCAAATAATAAGACGGTATTGAACCGAGCACACAGCCTAACGCACCAAAAAATGCCGCCACGTGAATGTTTGGAATTTTACCTATTGTGACAAGATACCCGGCAAACGGCAATATTGCTTCACTCGGAAGCGGAATATTACAAGATTCTATTGCCATAAGAATACTTATCCCAAAAACCCCAAACGTTGATATAAATTGTTCTATAAACTTAACTAAAAATTCTAAAATTTGCTCAGCCATTCTGTTAACTCTCCCAATGAATACTGCTCTTTTATAACTATAAACTTCTTCCCCGTATTTGCTCTGACATAATCCAAATCTTTTCCGTCAAGAAAAAGCTCAGAAAACGGTTTTAGCATGATAGAAGGAATGACGACATAATCAGACTCATCACCCTCTAATGTTCTTATCAAATCGTCAGATGTTATCAACCCCGCCACAGTAATGTTTTCGCCCCAATACTCAGAACGGACGGGTTTTACGATACAAGAGAGGTTTTCTATCTTATTAAGCTTTTCAACTGCATAATCTATTGCAACTTTTCCAGCACAAGAAGCCGCAAAGGTTAAAGATACGGGTTTTGATATTTTCTTCGGCAGGTTAAGACCATCAAAATCGTCCATAAATAACCTCAGTGCACCAACACCGTCATCTAGCTGATTAAACCCGCGATAATAATCAGCTTCCGGAATATCTTTACCAGCCAGTAGGAAAAATTCATCTGAGCAGCATACCTTGTCATATTTTGAAGATATTTTTAAAGTTTCTTCTGCGACTTTTTTATCTACCTTTATTAGGTTGTTGTCATTTCTATATGTAGTAATACCGACAGGGACAATCGCAACTGAAAGCAGACAATCACCCAGGCTGCCAAGGTCTTTTAAGGTCCTTTCAAGTTCTTTACCGTCATTATACCCTGGACATAAAACTATCTGTGCGTGGAACGGAATATCCTGAGATCTGAACCAGTTTAATTCGTCCATTATCTTTGCGGCATTCGGGTTTTTCTGCATCTTTACTCTCAATTCCGGGTTAGTTGTATGGACAGATATATAAAAAGGTCCTAAATGCATTCTTGATATACGATCTTTGTCTTTATCCGTCAAATTAGTAAGGGTAATATATGTACCCTGGAGATAAGACAATCTGTAATCATCGTCTTTTATATACAAGGTATCCCTCAAACCATCAGGCTGCTGATCAACAAAACAAAAGATACACTTATTTAGACAAGGGTGAATCTTATCAAAAACTGCACTTTCAAAGATTATACCCAAATCTTCGTCATAATCTTTTTCCAGTTCAATTTCCTCAACCTCGCCGTTTTTCTTTTGTATTTCAATGGTCAGTTCCTCGCTGTTAACATAAAACCTATAATCAATAAGATCCATCAGTTCCTGACCATCTATTGAAAGCAGGACATCACCCTGTTCTATTTCAAGTTCTTCGGCTATTGAACCTTTTTCCACACCACTGACTATTGCAGGCATTTTTCAATACCCTCAATTAAATTATACAGATTTTTATACTCACACAGAGTGTTATCAAGCACCATTTTCCCTGCATAATCTGTATCAAAAATCTCGTTTTTGAGTGCCTTTTCCGCTATATTTGCAACTTTAAGCACCTCTGTTTTCAGGGCAATACACAGTGACTTTCTTTTTGCCGTATCCAAAATCTCCGAACAAATCAGCCTTATTTTAACAGACGGAACCATCTGAACAGGGTTTGAGCTTATCTTATTCATTAGCTCGGACTCTAAAAATTCTTTCCCCGGGTCGGTTATACTGTAATAATAATACGGTTTTCCGCCATCAGTTATAAATTTGTCGGACTTTATAAAGTTCTTCTTTTCGAGCCTTTTGAGCGCAGGCTGAAGTGTTCCGAACCCGGGATTTGTCAACATACCAAAAAACTTGATAAGACTCTTAGACAAGCCATACATTGTATTTTGACCTTTTAACAACAAATATAAAATAAGAATTTCTGCCATAAATTAATCATATCACAGATTAAACCAAAATCATTAATGTAAACCTTTCGGATACCCTATTCTAATGAAGGATAATTTATGATAGAATACAAACTATGTTCACAGGAATTATTGAAGAGATTGGGACTGTAAGTTCTGTCTCGTCCGACAAAATCACAATCAAATGTTCAAAAATATTATCAGATAGTAAACTTGGTGACAGTATTTCAGTAAACGGCGTATGCCTGACTGCGACCGATATCGGTGATAATTATTTCAGTGCAAATATTTCACCTGAAACAATGAGAGTAACTGCCTTATCCGAGTTAAAAAACGGGTATAAAGTAAATCTTGAAAGAGCGTTGCAACTTTCTTCAAGACTGGGCGGACATATTGTTTCAGGGCATATTGATACAGTCGGAAAAATTTCCAAAATTTCAAAACTTTCCGATTACTATGAAATAACGGTTAGTTTTGACAAAAAATACAACAATTATGTCGTAAAAAAAGGATCAATTAGCATAAACGGCATAAGTTTAACAATAGCAGAGTGCGGAAACGGTTTTATAACAACGGCAATCATACCGCATACGTACGATTCAACCGTTCTGAACACCCTAAAAACAGATAGTAATGTAAACATCGAGTTTGATATTTTAGCGAAATATATTGAAAAAAAATTATCATCAAGCGATAATAGCAATATCACAGTCGACTTTTTAGCAGAAAACGGTTTCTGCTGATATTACGAGAGATAAGTATGGAAGAAAAGAACCTGTTTAATACAATTGAAGAAGCACTTGAAGATTTCAAAATCGGCAAGCCTGTAATTGTGGCAGACGACACCGACAGAGAAAACGAAGGCGATTTAATATGTTCTGCTCAGACCGTAACACCTGAAATTATAAACTTTATGTCTAAGGAAGCACGCGGTTTGATATGTCTTGCTATTTCGCACGACATTGCAGAAAAATTAGAACTTCCTCAAATGGTTGAACAGAACACAGAAAAAATGAAAACCGCATTCACCCTAAGTATTGATGCTTCCGAAAAATACGGAGTAACAACAGGAATTTCAGCCTTCGACAGAGCAAAGACTGTTGAAGTTGCAATAGCGCATGATGCTCAGCCGTCAGATTTAAGACGTCCGGGACATATGTTCCCTTGCGTTGCAAGACAGGGCGGTGTGCTTGTCAGAACAGGCCACACAGAGGCTGTCGTAGATTTGGCAAGGTTATCTGGGCACAGACCAGCAGGGGTTATGTGCGAAATAATGACGGAAGACGGGCACATGGCAAGACGTGACGAGCTGAAGAAATTTGCCGAAAAACACAACCTTAAATTTATAACCGTTACAGATTTAATTGCCTACAGACTCAGATCCGAAAAGTTGGTTTCAAGAGATGCTGTTGCTGAATTACCGACTATGTTCGGAAACTTCAAAATATACGGTTATACAAACAAACTTACAGGACAAGAACACGTTGCAGTGGTAAAAGACGACGGTTCCGATAAGATACCGTATATAAGAGTTCACAGCGAATGTTTTACGGGTGATGTTCTTCACAGTCTGAGATGCGACTGTAACGCACAACTTCACACCGCACTGAGAATGATAGAAGAATACGGCAAAGGCGCTGTTATATATATGAGAAACCACGAAGGAAGAGGTATCGGTCTTGTCAACAAAATCAAAGCTTATGACCTTCAGGATAAAGGACAGGATACGATAGAGGCAAATATCTCACTCGGGTTCCCTGTCGATTTAAGAGATTACGGTGTAGGTGCCCAAATCATTCTTGACTTAGGCTTTAACAACTTTAACCTTTTGACAAATAACCCTAAGAAAATAATAGGGCTGAAAGGTTACGGGCTGACAATACACGATGTGATAAACATCAAAACAGATATAAACGAATACAATGAAAAATATATGATGACAAAGAAAGAGAAGATGCATCATATGCTATAAAGGAATTTTAATTCCCGAATAAAATAAGGAAAAGAAAAATGCAAGATTACAGAGTAGAAAGTTTAACAAAAGACAAATCAGTTTTATTTAAGGGCGTATATTCGGACTTTATCGCCAAGGCAGTATCCGAATATAAGTTTGAACTTGAGCCGCTTCCGTTTGACGAATTTGTTGATGCGGTTGCTGAAGGATTAATTCAGTGTCTTGTATTATATGAAAATGATTTTCCTACAGCATTTTTGGTTTATACAACAGCAATATCTGAATCTATTGAGCTTAATATGATTCATTGCCTTGGGAATGAAGATTTAATAACCAAAAGAAAACTTCTGCTGGAAGAGTTTCTGGAAAGAACAGAAAGCAACAGAAAGAAGGCAGTTGTATGCTATCCTATGATGGGTTCTCAGGGAGATTTTACGGGCGATATCGCTCATTTTGGATTCAGATTTATAGGGCTTGCGGTTCTGAGATTTTTAATGAATGATGAGCAGTCAAACCTTATATTTGATAAGGCTGAGTTATCACACGTAGGCTATCAGATGAGAATAGCACCGTGGAACGATTCTTATAAAAAAGAAGCTATAAAAGTAATTCACCACAATTTCAAAGAAACCTCAGATGCTCTATTTGATACAAGATTCAAATCTATGCAGGGTACGGAAGATATCATAAACAAAATTACAGACAGCATATACGGAGAATTTTTACCACAGGCAACATCTGTATTATTACACCTTGAAAAACCTGTAGGTTTTGCCTTTACAAACGTAACCGGCGGAAGAATTGCAAACATTCCGCTTGTTGCAATCAACAAGGAATACAGAGGGAAAGGGTATTCAGAACACCTACTGAAACGCTCCGTCGGTATTATAAAAGAATGGGTAACAACGGGTGAAAGAGGATTCTCTGAAATAAACGTTACAACAGAAACCGACAACTATGGTGCTTTGAAAATGTACAGAAATGTAGGATTTAAAGAAGATTATTCATATACTCAGGCTTATTTGCCGATAAGCAAATAGAGAATTTTACAGCAAAAAAAAAGAACACCGTCGATGTGGTGTTCTTTTTTCATAAATATATATTTTATTGATAATAAAATCCGTCTGTTTTCATTCTTTCAAGACATTCTCTAATTTTTTCTTCAGAACAAACAATTGAAACTCTGAAGAAACCTTCACCGTAGGAACCGTATGCGTGTCCCGGAACGGCTATTATGCCTGAAGTCTTCATCAGGTCGTCAGTAAACTCTTTTGCGGTTGAGTATCTTGGAGGAACAGGCATCCATAGATAAAATGTTGCATTTGGAACATAGAAATCAGGCCAGCCCAATTCCTTAACCCCCTGAACAAATATATCCTGTTTTCTTTTCAATTCAAGATTTGCCTGTCTTGTATACTCATCTCCTTCCGGAGAGTTAAGTATATCAGCACAGGCGACCTGCAAAGCTTTATAAATTCCGTTATCAATGGTTGATTTCAGAACGCATAATTCATCGATAGCTTCAGCGTTACCGCATATCCAGCCTGCTCTTGCACCCGTCATTGCGTACGGTTTTGAGAAGCTGTAAAATTCGACGGCAACATCTTTTGCACCTTCAAACTCAAGTACACTAAAAGGTCTCTCGTTATCATCAAAATACAAATCAGAATATGCTGCATCAGACATCAAAACAATATGATGTTTTGTACAAAAATCAATAACGTGTCTGTAATATTCTCTTGTTGCAGTAACACCTAGCGGGTTATTAGGGTAATTGATAATTACCGCTTTAACCTTATCTGCTTTTCCACCATCTTCTATGTAACTGTCCCAAACCTTGTCAAGGTTAGGCATATAATCATTTTCAGGAGTGAGCGGAATCGGATACGACTTACCGCCTGCTATTCCTATCATTTGACCATAAGAGGCATACCCAGGATCAGGAACAAATACAACTTCCTGTTCATCTTCATCAAGCGACGGATTAATCAATGCTCTTAAGAAATTTGCAAGCCCTTCTTTTGAACCGATTAACGCTGCTATTTCTTTATTAGAATCTAAATCAACGTTGAAACGTCTCTTCATATACTGAGCTATTGCTTCACGAAAGAAGGTTTCCCCGCGCGGAGTTGAATACAAATGCATCCCATCAACATCTAAAGCCTCTTTTAATTTGTCGAGCAGACGTTTTGGCGGATGAGCTGTCGGCGCACCCATTGATAAAAATATAGGGGCTCTGTTTTTAGCCTCTAATTCCGAACGCAACTTGTTAGCGGCAGCCTTTATCTGAAACATAATATATGTAGTCATTGATTTGACGTAGTCGTTGAATAACTCTCTCATTTATAGTCCTCATTTCCCTAATAACCATAAAATTATACATGATAATAAAATATTATCAACTTATAAGTGCATATCCGAGTAAGTATTAACAAATGTAACAATTTTTGAAATTTTGACATTTTTGTGTAAATTTTTGTAACAAAATTGCGGGCAATCACGTTGAAATTCATCGTCATACTAAGGATTAAGCCAAAGACTTTTTAAATGTGCTAAACACTTGTCACCACTGCATTTACCCCAAATATTAATGTTTGTAACGATATCGACGTGAACGTTAAAGATTACGTCTATTAATGACGTAGATATAAACGTATATACAATTGCCAATTCTGGCAAAACCTAGGGAAAATAAAGGAAACAAACGAACTATGGGTATGTCGTCATCACAAGCTAGATTATTGAATCTGACTGCAAGAATGCACCAGATTGAATACAAAGCTGCCAAACTGGAGGCTCA
>JAILHQ010000003.1 GCA_024695725.1 Cyanobacteria bacterium RUI128
TCCCCATTTTTTAACCCTATAATTACTCTTTTTTTATACCCCTATATTTACCCCCTTCCATGTTTACATTTACACCTGTTTATGTGACAATTATTTTAGCTGGTAAAACAGCCATAATCGTAGTGTGCAATTATGCACAAAAGTATAAATAGTAGTAGGGCGAAAAATCGCCGAAAATATAGAAGGAAAAAGAAAAATGGCTAGAAAAACTCCATTAGAGAAAATCAGAAATATTGGTATTGCCGCTCACATCGACGCAGGTAAAACCACTACAACTGAACGTATCCTGTTTTATACAGGTAAAACTCATAAATTAGGTGAAGTTCACGATGGTGCAGCTGTTACCGACTTTATGGAACAAGAAAGAGAAAGAGGTATCACTATTCAATCAGCTGCAGTTACTGCTGAATGGAAAGGACACCAAATTAACATTATCGACACCCCAGGGCACGTTGACTTTACAATCGAAGTTGAACGTTCACTTCGTGTATTAGACGGTGTAATCGCTGTATTCTGTGCAGTAGGCGGTGTTCAATCACAATCTGAAACAGTTTGGAGACAAGCTAACAGATACGAAGTACCTCGTATGGTATTCGTTAACAAAATGGACAGAACAGGTGCTGACTTCTACCGTGTAGTTGACCAAATCAAAAACAGATTGGGCGGAAATGCAGTACCTATCCAATTACCTATCGGTGCAGAAGACAAGTTTACAGGTTTAGTTGACCTTATGACTATGAAAGCTGAAATCTACACTAACGACTTAGGTACAGATATAAAAGAAGAAGAAATTCCGGCTGATTTACAAGCAAAAGCTAAAGAATACCATGACGCTATGGTTGAAGCTATTGCAGGTGAAGATGATGATTTAATGGAAAAATTCTTTGAAGATCCTGATTCAATCACTGTTGATGAATTAAGAGCAGGCTTAAGAAAAGCTGTTTGTAATAACAAAATCGTTCCTGTATGCTGCGGTACAGCATTTAAGAACAAGGGTGTTCAATTATTGTTAGACAACGTTGTTTACTATATGCCAAGCCCTGTTGATGTTAAAGCTATCGAAGGCGAATTGGAAGACGGTACCAGAGTTGAAAGACATTCTTCTGACACAGAACCGTTCTCATCTTTGGCATTCAAAGTTATGACAGACCCGTTTGTAGGTCGTTTAACATTTATGAGAATATACTCAGGTGTTATTACTGCAGGTTCTTATGTTCTTAATGCTTCTAACGGCAAGAAAGAACGTATTTCAAGATTGGTTCGTATGTATGCTGACCAAAGACTTGAAGAAAATGAAGTATATGCAGGTGATATTTGCGCAGCAGTTGGTTTGAAAGATACTACAACAGGTGATACTCTTTGTGATGAAAAAGCACCTATTATCTTAGAAAAAATCAATTTCCCTGAGCCGGTTATCTCAGTTGCTATTGAACCAAAAACAAAAGCAGACCAAGATAAAATGGGTATCGCTCTTCAAAAACTTGCTGAAGAAGATCCTTCATTCAGAGTTAAATCTGATACAGAAACAGGTCAAACAATTATATCAGGTATGGGCGAACTTCACTTGGATATTATCGTTGACCGTATGCTTAGAGAATTCAAGGTAGAAGCAAACATTGGTAAACCGCAAGTTGCTTACCGTGAAACAATCAGAGGCAACGCTGACCAAGACTCTAAATTTATCCGTCAGTCAGGTGGTAAAGGTCAATACGGTCATTGTAAAATCAGAATTTCTCCTGCAGGAGAAAACGAAGGTTTTGTCTTTGAAAACAAAATCGTCGGTGGTGCTATTCCTAAAGAATACATTGAACCTGCAAGAAAAGGTATGGAAGAAGCTCTTGAAGGCGGTATCTTAGCAGGATATCCTATGATAGACGTTAAGGTTGAGCTTTATGATGGTTCTTACCACGAAGTTGACTCTTCAGAAATGGCATTCAAAATTGCCGGTTCTATGGCTATTAAAGATGGTTGTAAGAAAGCTCAACCATGTATTCTTGAGCCTATGATGAAGGTTGAAATCGAAATTCCTGATGAATTTACAGGTACAATTATCGGTGATATCTCTCGTCGTAGAGGCCGTGTTGAAGGTCAAGAACCACAAGGTAACACAGGTAACGTTATCGTTAGAGCAATTGTTCCGTTGGCTAACATGTTTGGTTACGCAACAGACTTACGTTCAAACACTCAAGGCCGTGGTACATTCTCTATGGAATTCCAAAAATACGAACAAGTTCCGGCAAATATCGAAAAAGAAATTATCGAGAAAGCGGGAGCGAGCAAAGGCTAAAAGCAATTTTGCCAAGTAACGAAAGTTACGTCGGCAAAATGCGTAGCCGTTTAACGCGAGCGACCAAGACAGCGGGAGCTGCTAAGTAATTGGTAAAATAGATAAAAAATAAGGTGGTAATCATACCGCCTTATTTTTTTACAATTTTTATATGTCAGTATATTTATTCTTTTCAAAACATAAAATATTAATCAAAGAAAATATCATAACAACAACCAGAAGGACAACAGCAAGGGCTGATGCGTAGCCCAAATCAAGGTTTTCAAACGCACGTTCATAAATATAATACACGATTGTTTTTGTAGAATCTAAAGGCCCACCTTTTGTCATAACATAAATTTCAGCAAAAACCTTCATTGCGGATATTGTACTTATTGTTGAAACGAGAGCGATTGTCGGCATTATATGAGGAATGGTAACGGTAAGATGTTTTCTCAAAAATCCTGCACCGTCTATATCACAAGCTTCATAAAGCTCTTGCGGAACACTCATCAAAGATGCAAGGTAAATCATCATATAATACCCGATACCCTTCCATATTGTAACGACTGCTACAGAAAAGAGCGCCCAATGTGTATCAACAAGCCAATTTATAGGGGATAGGTGAATTAAAGATAACGCATAAT
>JAILHQ010000013.1 GCA_024695725.1 Cyanobacteria bacterium RUI128
ATAACGGTATTACAACCGTTAAAAACGGACAGAACAGCGGAACAATCAACATGACACCCGCAACGCCCGGTGCTGCAAGATTTATTATTGATGGCGGTTTTACTAATGCCGCATCAAAGAGTATTACACAAAAAGAAGTACAGGTTACGGCAAATGCAACCGCACTTTCACCGTTTACAAACAACGGAAGTATAACGGCAACAACATTTACCAATAGCGGTTACACAAACAATGTCGGCACGATTACGGCTGCAATTACAAATAACGGTAATTTAACTTCAAGTGCTTCTAATTTGTCGGGAACTATTACAAACGACGGAACG
Organism: Cyanobacteria bacterium RUI128; assembly: GCA_024695725.1. The sequence goes on from JAILHQ010000013.1 coordinate 324, forward strand.
TTAAACTTAAACGGCGGAGTAAACGGAAACGTAATCACGACGACGGTAGCGAACAGCGTGGTCAATTTGAGCGGAGTAACGCAGAACGATGCGAAAATCACGGCGAAGGAAATCACGAATTCAGGTAATGCATTAGTCAACACGAATGGTGCGAAGTTAACGGGAGACATAACTAATACAGGGGTAATGACGGCGAATGCTGGTGATTTGCTGGATACAGACAATAATATATTAAATACTAATATATTATTATTAAGCGGCACGTTACAGAACACGATAAGCGGAAACGGAACGACGAAGATAAATTCGGCGTTGACGTTTGGAAACAGTGCGGCTATCCAGGGTGATTTTGATTTCAACAACGGAACGTTGACGATGACTCCTGGCGTAGTAGGAAACAATAATGTAGGCCGAGTAGTTGGAAACGGAAATTTAAATATTGATTTAAATTTAACGGGAGCAACAGCAGACACCTTGACGGTAACGAATCAATCGAGCGGATTGATAACGTTAACGGGAGTAAACATACTTGATCCTTCGACGACACATGTAGCGACTGATTTTTCAGTAGATATATTGAAGAATGTACCTGCAGGCAGCACGGTAGGTTTAGCCTTGAGTTCAGATGTAGCGGCACAGTTTGATGCAAATCAATATATTATTGAGGAAGAACCGGAGAAGGTAGTTACAGATAGTGTTAAAGCGGTGACGAACTGGATATCGGATTTCTACAAGAAACATACGACGAGTGCTTTGACGGTATTTGGTAAACTTGTATTACGTGATGACGGATTAGGCTTGGCGGTAGCAGAGACATCGAGAACGGGCGGAGTAACGACGGATACATCGTTAGGTGAGACGTTGAAACTTGTAAACCAAGATGTTACGAATAGTGTCAAGAGATTTGAAGCACAGACGGACGGACAGACATACACTATTAGTGATTCGTTAGGCGGAACAAAGGGAACGTTGACGGTAGCAGGTATCGCAGGCGGATCTGTTGAGACACTTGATTTGAATGGCAATAGCGGATTTGAGTTAGGTGATTCAGACAGTGTATTGATACTGAGTGATCTTACTATTGGCGGTAAAGACGTAGTAGCGAATGTAACAGACGGAAGTGCCAGAGTAGATTTAAACAATACTGTATTAAACGGTTCAGTTATTGGTACGACTAATTTTGCAATGACCACTAATGGTGATACGCAGTTTAATGCGAGTGTAGAAAACGCGGCAATCACAAATAGCGGCACATTGACAACGAGTGCAGAAAATGTATCATTATCTACGGTTAACAACAGCGGTGTATTAAAATTAACGGGCGGAAATTTATCAAACACTGTTAGTGGTACAGGTGATGTTGTTGCAGATACCGCTGCTAATAATCTGACTGTTTCCGGAAATGTTTCAGGTACTAATTTTGATTTAGTTTCAGGTAATGTTAATTTAACTGCCGATGATAAATTATCAAATTTTGATGCAATCAGAACCATATCTTCTACTACCGATGATGCTATGATTTCGTTTAAGAATAATGCTACTAATAGTATTCTTTTTAAATCTTTAAATCTGGTAAAAGATTTAATGATTGCTATTGATGTTAAATTGAACAATCTCACGGGTGATAATTTCAATACTCAATCCGGTATTACAGGTGCTAATGTTCTTATCAAAGATATCGATATCAACACCCAGGCATCTGATGATTTTACAAAATATGTATTAGTATCTGATGACAGTATTAAAAATCAATTCAAAATCAGTGATAATGTTCAAGTTCATAACAATAGCAAAGGTTATGTTGTTTCTTATGTTACATCTGATACAGATACTGCTGTTGGTCTTGGCGGATATTTAAAATTTTTACTTGGTAATTTACAATCCGCAATTTTATCAACAACTGATGTAAGGGCATATTCTTTGGCAGCGAATGAGCCCGCCTTCACGGTAAACCCGTTGAATATGGGTGGTAAGCAACTCTCAATAACAGGTAATGATTACACGATTAGTGCAGGTGCTGCTACTGATGGTATTATTCTTTCTGATGACCAGATTTTATCAATCAGTGATGTATCTTCAATTTCAGGCTTTACAACTGCAATTACGGTTAACAAGGCTACCGCTCCTGCAGCAGCTGATGCAGTTTTAAATCTTAATAATGTTACATTCGAAAATAACACTATTGATATTTATAATGATGGACAGGTTAATTTCTCAGGAGTTAATTCAGTTAATAATATTATTGGTACAGGTACTACTAATATTAAAAACGGTGCATCTGTTGCTTTTGGTTCAGATGCTGATGATACTTTAACACAAGATAATCTGAATATTGAATCTAATGCAGAATTAAAAATTTCAGCAAATGCTTTGAATGTTGCAAATGATGTTACTAATAACGGTGACCTCGTTTTAACTTCGGGTCAGTTAACTTCTTCTGTTACAGGTGTAGGTACTACCAAGTTTAACGGTGATGTTGTCGTCAATGGTAATGTTTCAAATAACATTGAAATTTCCTCTTATACTCAGGGAGGCATACAATATAACTCGGATGTTTTGTTGAAAAATGGTAACACTCTTGGTAACAATTCTTTAATTACTATTAATAATAATAATAAATTAAATGTTGAAAATGCCAATGATATAAATTCAGTTATCTCAAATGACGGAATTTTGGAAATTCAAAGCGGCAATATTTCTAAAAATATTTCCGGTTCCGCTGTAACTTCTCAAACTGTTATCAGTGGAAATGTTTCAAATGATGCTGTAATAAATCAAAATTCAATTACTGTTGCTAATGCTGCAACAGGTGCTAAATTTGCAAACAACGGTTCGGTTACTGCAGATACTATTAGTGTTGGTAACAACTCTGAATTTACAATGAACAAAGATTCTGATGTTACGGCTAATTCTATATCTGTTGTGAACGGTAAATTAAATATAAATGATAATGCTGATTTATCGAACGTTTCCAATATTAATCTTAATTCGGGCAGTTTGAATTTAGCGACAACTATAAATTCAACTAATGACTTGACTTTAAGTAAGGACATTAACGGCTCGGGTTATGCAGTAAATGTTTCAACGGCAAATGATAATGCAGTTAATATTGAATCAGCCGTCCACGGTGTTTCTTCTGTTAACGTTGCAACTAATAGTACTTTATCCTTGAACGACGGTTCGGATATATCAGATGCTTCGAATTTACCTGCCGTAATCACGCTTGATACTAATAGTATTTTAAATGTTAATAGTACAACTGATAAAACATTTGGTAACAATGTCGTTGGTTCGGCCGGCTCACAGGTTAATGTCAACACTAATGGTGCAACTTCTGCAATTACTTTAAATAACTCTATTAGTGGTGTTGATAATGTTAATCTTGAAAACGGAACTTTGAACATCGGTGCTGTTAATGATAATAAAACAAGTACATCGGCCACTCTTGGTTCTGCAGTATTAAATATTAAAAATAATTCTACTGCAGTTGTAAATACTAATTCACATCAATACACTGTAAATAACAATGTTGTCGGTCAAAGTGCTGCTGACAAATTTGAGTTAGCAGGTAATGCAGGAACCTACGGTTCTGCTACTGATAGAGGTACAGCCTTTGCGTTTGACAATGGCGTAACTCTTTCTAATGCTACTTTATCTATTGCGTCAGGTGAATTGATGTTCCATAATGCTGATAGTTTCCTCGGTGCAGGTTCTCAAGTCAGAGTTAACGGCGGTGCTACTCTTAATGCTATTGATTCGTTAACCTCAAACTATAACTCTAATATTATCTTTGATAATAATTCGCAAGTTTTAGTCGATGTTAACGCTCTCACAGCATCTTCCGACAGATTCTTAAATTCAATTTTGGCGGCAGGTGACAGTGTAACCCTTACCGACATTAATTTAATGAATTTAGATAATGTTACTGTTGATTACATGACGATAAATTTGGCCGAATCAATGAATCTCGGAAAAATTACTGTAGGTGATGATTTATTGAACAAGAAATTTACTGCTCTTACGCCTATCAGAAAACTCGAAGCAAGTGTATCTCCTGACGGTATTTTATCAATCGGTGCTGCAGGCGGCGGTTATGGCGGCGATGATAATTACGCTAACTTCAACCCTGCAGTTGTTGCAACCCCGATTGCCGCTCAGACAGGTGCTTTTGCAAATCAGTTGAGAAACTATGATGAAGCCTTTCATAATATGGATATGTTCATGTTAATGTCTGAAAAGGAAAGATTGGTTTACAAATACAGAAATAAATACGCTTCTGCTGACGAAGGCGAAATGACATACGATTCACGTACTTTAAGACAGGAAAAACCGGAAGGATTTATCAGATCTTATGCTACATTTGAAAGAGTTCCTCTGAAGAATGGCCCTGATGTCAATAACGTTGCATACGGCAGCTTTATCGGCGGCGAAACACCAATTCTCGATTTAGGTCATGGCTGGGACGGTTTATATGGTATTTATCTCGGATATAACGGTTCTCATCAGACTTATGAGGGCATAAGTATTTACCAGAATGGCGGTACTCTTGGTCTTATCGGTATGGCTTATAAAGGCAATTTCTTCACTGGCTTAACAGTTAATGCAGGCGCTATCGGCGGCGAAACAAGCTGCAAGTATGGTAACGATAATTTTGCAATGCTTACAGCCGGTGTTGCTAGTAAATCAGGTTACAATTTTGAATTTGGAGACGGCAAATTTATTCTTCAGCCTCACTTCCAGATTTCATATACATTTGTTAATACCTTTGATTATACAAATGCCGCAGGTGTTCGTATAACTTCCGATCCTTTGAATATTATTCAGTTAGAACCGGGTATTAAATTCATCGGAAACTTAAAGAACGGTTGGCAGCCTTATGCTAATGTCAGTGTAATCTGGAACCTTATGGACGAAACAAAATACAGAGCAAACAATACTGCACTGCCATCTACATCTATCAAGCCTTATGTTAAATACGGTCTTGGTGTCAGAAAGACTATCGGCGAATCTTTTACAGGAAGTGTTCAGGCTTATGCTACTAATGGTGGCAGAAACGGCGTAGGTATTCAGGTCGGCTTATCATGGCTCTTAGGTGACAATCCCGTTTACAAATCAAAATCTAACCCTAACCCTAAGACTTCATCATCTAAAACAATTAAACCTATAACAACATCTACTGCCGCACCCACTGCACAGCTTTATAAGGCCAAAACCCAGATGAATGTAAGTTGTAACAGACAATTAAACAAAATTGCAATCTAGTTAAAAATATCAAGCAGAAATGCTTGATATTTTTTTGTTAAAATCTCATAATCTATTTTCATTCGTGATAAAACATGATAGAATAATTAAAGTTTCAGACGATATGCCCCTGTAGCTCAGTTGGATAGAGCGCTTCCGTCCTAAGGAAGGCGTCGCACGTTCGAATCGTGTCAGGGGTATTTTCTTTAAATTTTTAAAAAAGCCTCATTTGTACTGATGGTTCATTATTATCAAGCATATTTTGCAATTCCTGTTTTAATCTTTCCGCTTTTTTACCTTGATAATCTTCGGCATTTGCCAAAAAATAGCCAATAATACTTGTTGCAGAATCACTTCCGTACATCTCGTCAATAGATACTATTTGTGTCATTGCTTTTAAGTATGGTTTTGCGCCATCAGATATATTTTCTCCCCAATCTTCAATTATTTCATAGGCAATTGTATCTATTGCACGATGGCTGCAATCTTCTTCATCTCTTTCAATTCTATGATTTTCCAATAAATCGGAAATCATATCATAAATTTCACTTACTGCTTCATAATCATATATATTAATAGTCTCTGAATAACGAAGTATGTTCTTATATTCAACATCATTCTTTATACCTTCCAAATCATATAAATCAGGTTCTTCTATATTTAATATTTGAATAATGTCTTGATATTCTGAATATGGATTTGACATATTACCTCCTGTATGTTTTCCTTTTATTACGAAAGATATTCAAAAATTCTATCTTTATTAATATTTTAAAACATATGTATGTCAAATAAGGACATAGTTATAAGGTAATTTTCAGGCAAATTATTTATCCGCTTCAAGTATTGAAATAAGGGCTAATGCTGATTTTTCCGCCGTATTGTGTTTGTTTTTGTTGTAGTCTTTAGTTGATTCGTTTTTGCCGTCCGATATTGTTCTTATTACTATAACAGGAACATTGTTTCTGTTTGCGGTTTGTGCTATTGCGGCACTTTCCATATCTGCTGCATCAGCGTTAAAAAGTTTTCTTATATTTTCTTTTGTTTGAACGTCTGTAACAAAAACATCACCTGTTGCAATTGTTCCGATAGTTATATCAGAATTTATATTTTTAAATTTTGAGATAAGATTTTTGTCAGAAAAATATTCTGTCGGTTTGTCGGCGTTTGTTCCGTTTCCCATATATCCTTTATGATTGCCGAAAGCAGTCAGGTCAAAATCATGCTGAATTGTTTTTTCGGCAATTATTATATCACCGGTTGTAAGATTTTTTGTCAGGCTGCCTGCAAGACCCGTATTTATAATGTACTTTGGTTTGTATTTGTCAATTATGTATTGGGTTGTGATTGCGGCATTTACTTTTCCGACACCCGATTTTGTCAGAATTATTTTATATTTGCCGATATTGCCTGTTGTTATTTGAAAATCGGCAGATGTTTTGATTTGTTTTGCATGTGATAGCCGAGCCGAAACGGCTTCTGTTTCAATGTCCATTGCCCCGATAATTGCGATTGTTTCTTTTTGTTTTACTAATGCAATTATTGAGCATACAATAATTAATAATACTATTAGTATTGTCAGTCTTTTCTTCATAAATCATATTTTATTCTTTTTGAAAAAATGAGTCAACTTTTTCAGCATAAAGAATACAATCGATTTTTTTTTTATGCTTTTGTAATCTGAATAACACTATCCGTGTCGGCATCAAGGGCTGTAATATTTATGTTGCCGCTGAAGATTTTGTGTAATGTATAATTTCACAATTTTATATTTGTAAATCAGTATCTTGATGTTATTAAGTCAATTATAAATGGTTCTTTAAAATCTGATGCCAAAATTTTTGTTAAAGTCTGTGCATCTTTGTACTTTTCACAAAATATAATCTTTAGTTC
>JAILHQ010000014.1 GCA_024695725.1 Cyanobacteria bacterium RUI128
TAATAAGTTATCCCTTATGTATATATAAAGTATATACACATATAAAAATTGCTTTTTTATTTCAATTTGGTTAACATTTTGTTACATAGTCATAGATGCAGTAATACTAGGCCTTTAACCCTACCACTATTTGCCCCAATGTAACAGTTTATTACGAACATGTTGCTTTTTTGAGAATTATGGGTATATAAAAAGTATATCATAGAAGTCGAGCTTTATGAAAAATAAATGATGTGTCTACGGAAGAAATGTGCTCGTTAGTCTATTTTATAAACTTAGTAAATAGATAGTAATTATTTATTTACCCCAAATGCGGAAACGAATTGCCTTGCGGTATCCGCTCCGCGAAATAAATTTGTGTACTATATCAAATATAAGCAATGTAGAGGGTTACGGCTTATATTCAGAGGAGTTTTTTATTATGGCTAACAACTTACCTATTAGAATGAAAAAGACAACTAAGGCAACAAGACCATCTGATAATGTAGTTTTAAAATCTTGTACTGATTCTGATTTGGCTCGTTATATCAGAGATATTGCAAAATTCCCTGCACTTTCTACCGAAGAAGAAAGAGAAATTGCAAAAAGAGTAAAAGCAGGCGATGAAGAGGCTAAGAAAACGTTAATTCAGGCTAACCTGAAATTGGTTATTAGTGTAGCAAAGAAGGCTATCCACATGTCAGCATTACCGTTAATTGATTTAATTCAGGAAGGTAATCTCGGACTTATGGTTGCTGTTGAAAAATACAACTGGAAATTAGGTTATAAATTCCAGACTTATGCAACCTGGTGGATTAAGCAGGCAATGTTCAAGGCTATTTCAGAACAGTCACACAGCATGAAAATACCTGTATACATTCAGGAAACCTTATCTAAGTTCTCTAAAATCAAGGCTGAAATGGAAAAAAGATACAACTGTCAGGTTAAAAACAAAGACGTTGCAGAAAAGATGAACATTTCACCTGACAAATTAGACACTTTCCTTTCTGCATATTCAAAGACAATCTCTATCGAAGGCAGTATGGAATGCCAAAACGGCAAAGAAATGAATGTTGCAGACATTCTTGAAGATACAAAAACAGATGTAATGGCAGCAGTTGAGGCAGAAAACCTTAAACGTGACTTAGAAGCTGTTATTGCAACCCTGAAAGAACGTGAACAAGAAGTTGTAAGAATGCGCTACGGACTTGGAAATATTTCAAAAAGAACTCTTGAAGAAATCGGAAACATTTACGGTGTAACAAAAGAATGTATCCGTCAGACAGAATTGAGAGCTCTGAAAAATATGAGAAACAACAAACTTCTCAGCTGCTACGCTGAATAGTGTACAAATCCTCGGGAGGTAACAACAACCAACAAATAAACCAACAGAATAAAAATCGGGCAGAGTATGTTATTTGTCTGCCCCCACCCTGTGAGGTGTAAGAAGTAGAAAGCGGAGTAAAATCCGTGGGTTAGTGCCAATAAGTGAAAGTGAGGCACGTGTGATGAAAGGAAAGTTTTCGTTATAACTTTCCTTTTTGTTTTGCTGTCATACTATGCATTTGAAAAACATTCATTCTTTTTGTATCATTTTATCTATGAGCGGTGCATATCAGAAAACATTAAAATCACTGGAATATAACAAGGTTTTAGGGGAAATGGCTAATTATACAAGATGTCATTATTCTAAGACTTTATGTCTTGACCTTGAACCGTCAAAAGAGATCTCAGAAATTCAGACTATGCTGAATTACACAAAAGAGGCTGTCGGAGTGCTTGATAACGCTCTTGATATCCCGCTTGATTATGTGATAAATCTTGAGAATATTGATTTAAGACCTGAATATTTTTCTGAAGATGAGCTTATTGATTTTGGGAAAACCCTGAGAAGTTTTCGTTTGGTTAAAGGGTTCCTGAGAGATAATACCGATCAGGCATCAATGCTCTTTAATCAGGGACAAAAGATTTATACAAACAAAGAACTTGAAGACAGAATATCCGACACTTTTGATGATAATTATAACGTAAGGCACGATGCCACTCAGACACTCAGCGGACTATATTCCTCTTTAAGGGAAACAGAAATTACCCTTAAAGACACCGTCACAAGGTTGTTAAATTCACCTGAATTTAACAAACATTTGCAGGAACAAATTTATACTCTTCGTGATGACAGAGTTGTTTTTCAGGTAAAGGCATCAGCGAAAACAAAAATTCAGGGTATAGTTCACGATGCATCCGCAACAAACAAAACGCTTTATATAGAGCCGACACAAGTTGTTCCTTTGAACAACAAAATAAGAGAGGTCAAAGCTAAAATTCGCGGAGAAATTATATTCATTCTGACCTCGCTGAGCAAAGAAATCAAACTCAATATTGAAGACATAAAATCGAGCATAAAACTTGTCGGTGAGATTGATTTCCATTTCACAAAAGCAAGATATGCAGTTAAGACAAAATCAACCGAACCGATTTTGGAAGAAAAGAAAATCGTTAAAATTGAGGGTATGCGCCATCCCCTGCTCATTGGCAGAGTGGAAAAACTTGTTGAAAATGATTTTGTTATCGGAAAAGATTATGGCTCAGTCCTAATTACGGGTTCAAATACCGGGGGTAAAACCGTTGCACTCAAAACAATAGGTCTGTTTTTACTTATGACAAAATCAGGTATGTTTTTACCGTGCGCCGAAGCCCATATTTACCCATTTAAAAATGTTTTTGCCGATATTGGAGATGATCAGAATATTTTACAAAACCTTTCAACATTTTCATCACATATGACGAATATTATAAATATTCTGAACCTGTCTAATTCTGACACTTTTGTTCTTTTAGACGAACTCTGTGCGGGAACCGATCCGGTTGAGGGTGCAGTGTTAGCAGAAGTCATTCTTAAAAGATTAAAAAAACTGTCCGCGCTTTCCGTTATTACAACCCACTACGGGCAGTTAAAATCACTTGAATACACAGACCCTTATTTCAAAAATGCCTGTGTCGAATTTAATACGGAAACCTTATCCCCTACCTATAACCTTATTATCGGGATTCCGGGACTGAGTAACGCAATTTCCGTCAGCGCAAATTTGGGGTTGGATAAGAAACTCGTTTCTCAGGCACAAGACCTTTTGTATAACCAAAAGGATACCTCTCTGGAAGTGGTCGAAAAACTTCAGGATACACACCAACAGCTGGCTAAAAACCTTGAATCTGCGGAACAATCAAACGTTCAGGCTGAAAATATCAAAAAGAAATATGAAAAAGAGATGACAGAGTTCAAAAAGACAAAAAATAAAACTCTTAAACATATCAAAAACAGATTTGACGGGGAATTAAACGAAGTAAAACGCGAAATAAAAGAAATTTTAACCGAACTTAGAAAAGAAAAATCGGAAAAAATTGCAAGACGTTCATATTTAAGACTTGCGAACCTTGAACACAAATTCAGAAATGATTTGAGCGAGCTTGAAGAGGCCGAAAAATATGATGAAATAGACTGGTCAGCGGCAAAGATAAATGATGTATTTATAGTGAAGGAATTAAATCAGGAGGTTACTCTGTTATCAATGCCCGACAAAAATAAAAATGTTCTTGTTCAGATGGGAAATATTAAGACAAAGATTAAACAGGATAAACTTGCAGTATATAATAAAGCGTTAATCAAACCGACCCTCAAAAAACCTGTAAAACCATCAACAAACTTCGAGCTTAAACGTTATTCAATGTCCTCGAAACTCGATTTAAGAGGGTTTACGGTAGAAGATGCACTTGATGAACTTGAGGCATATCTGGATAAGGCAAGCCTTGTAAACCTTACCCCTGTTCAGATAATTCACGGACACGGTACCGGTGCGCTGAAATCTGCAGTGAGAGATTTTCTCTCAACCTCACCTTATGTTGCAAAATACCGACCGGGTGAGAATGCTGAAGGCGGTGACGGGGTTAGTGTCGTCGATATAAATTAAAATGTTACAGTTTTTCAAATATTGTTTACATAACGGCAAAAATTTGAGTTTCAATACATTATAATGGTATGTAGAAAAGGTAACAGGAGGTGTGTATGTCATCTGTAAAATGTGTAGGAGCAATGGCTGCAGCAGGGGCTGTCGTATCAGGCGGAATTGGATTATACCGAGGTCTTCAGGCACGAAAAGCAATCATTAAAAACGCTCAGAAAGTATCAGATGCAAACGGAGGTAAAATTCCTACAGGCGGAATGACAAAAGACGGTAAATTGTGGGACGGCTACACTACCGTTGATAAAGTTAAGAAAGATACAAGAAAAGGTATTGCATTAGGCACTATCGCAACAGCTATTTCAGGTGCTGTTTGTACAGCCGCAATTGCCGCTCTTACTTTACTTGCAAAAGCAAAAATCAAGTAAAATAAAACCTTTAATTAAAAAAACAGGTCTTATTTTAAGACCTGTTTTTTATTGACTATTTTATATTTTATAACAAACGGCATAATACCTTTAGCCAAATCATACCGATATTTGACCGCACTATTACAACATAAGACACTGACAATATATGTCACAATTTCCGGGGAAGAACTTATTTTTGTTTAAAATCTATTTTAAAGATTTTAAAATATTTGAAATGCCATTAAGTTCGTATTCGTACTGATTGACATCATGCCCGATACGCTCAATGTCTTCCTTAGGAGTATTTTTGATTTTATCGACAACCTTGCTGTCTAAATACTCAAAGAAGTCCTGCAACTCAATGTCAGGTTTTGTAATTCCACTTTTTGACAGATTTTGTTTAGTGTTTGAGCCATTTTCATTTTCAAAATTATTCATTTATTTCTCCTTGCCACACACTTACATATTTTGAAAGAAGGCTCAATATTCAGAATTGCCTAAATTCACCCTGTAGTGTTACATTTATTAACAATACAACCAATATATTGCCAATACTGGATTATAGCGATTTGTGTATCACACTGGTCACATATTAATTATAACAATTTTTTCATATTTTTCAATATCGTCATGGGGGTAGATATATAAGAAACGTATTTCTTGATATGGTAGTATTATGAATATGAAAAAGTTCTTTGTTTTTTTAATAGGCATATACCAAAAAATATCAAGTCTGACACCATCAAGGTGCAGATTTTATCCGACCTGTTCTCAATATACGAAAGAGGCCATAATCAAATATGGCATTATAAAAGGAGGCTGGCTTGGGGTTAAGCGTATATGCAGATGCCACCCGTTAAACAAAGGAGGGTACGACCCGGTTCCTTAACTATTTGCCCCAGCGTCTGTTACGGTTATAAAATTCTTTTACCGCATTTGCAAGAAATACCCCGTCAAATTCAGGCCAATACTCATCAACTATCAAAATCTCAGAGTATGCTATCTGCCATAACAAATAGTTGGAAACCCTTATCTCTCCGCCTGTTCTTATGAGCAAATCAGGATCCGGAGAATTTTTTGTATATAACTCTTTTGAAACCGTATCTTCGGTTATTGAATTGACATCAAGTTCCCCGTTTTTAACCTTCAGAGCAATATTTTTTGCCGCAGTAACAAGTTCATCTCTTGCACCGTAATTGAAGGCAATCTGAAGATGAACCCCGGTATTATCCTTGGTTACATCAATAGCGTGGTACAAAATTTCCTGTAATTTCGGACTAAGTTTTGTCAAATCACCGAGGAAAGAAATCACAACACCGTTCTCGTGCAATTCTTTCAGTTCATTCTTTATTGTTGTGCCGAGCAGATTCATAAGAAAATCTACTTCTTCAGGTTTTCTGTTCCAATTTTCGGTAGAAAAAGCATAAACTGTTATATATTTAATGCCGTAATCATCACACGCATATACAGTTTTTTTAAGGGCATCAACCCCTTTTTTATGACCAACTGCAGACGGCAAACCTTTTTCTTTTGCCCAGCGTCTGTTCCCGTCCATAATAATAGCTATATGCTGAAGATTTGTCTTTTTGACTAATTCCTGTATTTCATTTAGATTGTCGATAACTGTGTTCATTTTATATTTACCCCGCTGACCAACTACAACTATATTATAAACATTTTAATAAATCAAAAAGGACACGATCATAAGACCATGCCCTTTTTGTTGAATCGAGGGGGGGGGATTTTGTTAATTACCTACCCATACCGTAGGTAAACATTCCGCTTCTTTGGATGCCTTCATACAACAATCTCTGACAAGCTTCCATTTCGGTAGCGACTTGTTGTAATCTGGTCTGTAACATCTTTTGTTCAGCATCGAGCTTCTTTTCCATTTCGTTAAGCTCAGCTTTTCTGATTCTATATTGACTCATCTCAGGAGATTCAGGATCTAAACTCCCGTAGAATTCTTCATTTTCAGTAACCTTCGCTGTCAAAACACCCATTTTTTCGGTATTGCTGGCAAGCTTATACTCCAAGTAATTCTTGGTATTTGTTAAAGTCATAAGACGCATTGTAGAAGCAATAATGCCCATTTTGACACCTTTTCTTTACTTATCTGGTTTCGTTTAAGTTTTTTCCTTTCAGGAAGGTGTGTTCATTGCTTTCTGCGATCAGACTTTCCATCTTGTTTAGTTGATGTCTGTGATAGTTGACTCTGTATTGAGCCATCTTCAGCTTTTGTCTGATGCTGAACATTTCCTTCAAGGAAATGATTAACTCATTAACAAACATCTTTATTGGGTTTTTCCTGATAAAAAATGATCTGGCAAAACTCAAGAAATTACGTATGCGCTTGAGGGAGGTCTTTACTGAGTCTAACATATTAAATTAATTCCCATTCCTAGACTTCCAAATATATAAAAACACGTTATGCATGATAATTGCGCCTTTTCAGCCTTTTATGTAACATGTCTTAATATTATTTACAGTCTATTCTGTCACCGCCGATGCTCTGAAAAAATATATTTTTCTTTGCATCTTTCATAGATAACGGCATCTCTTTCTTATACTTTAGTGATTTATAATTAAGATTATCCAATTCGCAACAAAAATTTACAAACGCTTTAACTGAATTGATAAAAACATTGTCACGAATTAAATTATTAAACATTATACGAAGAAAAGTTCTCGTCTGCATATAATTATTTATCCTATAAATTCTGAATTTCCTTACTGTCGCTTTCGATAGATTCTTTCAGCATTTTTCTTACGACTTCGCCTTGCGTGTCGAGCATTTTGCAGACTGTTTCAATGTTAGCAACCTTTTGTGAAAGAATCGTGTCAGCGTTACTCAGAACGTTGTTTGCAACAGATTCATAAGCTGCAAGAGCGGCAGAAGATGTACCCTGCATCAGGTTACCCATAACAACAGCCGGCAAACCAAATTCTCCGAGATATGGAGCGGCAGCAGTCATGATACCGCCCCAGCCTGATACTAAGCCTGCAATAGGCATCAAAATACCTTGTTTCCCTATACCGTAACCATTTGCTGTTCCTAAGCCATACGCTGCAGCACTTGCTACATCTGCCACGCTACCGATACTTGACGCGTATCCGGTTGCTGAACCACTAGCAGAGCCTAATCCTGATATTAATCCGTCAATTTCTGATGCTCCACCCGTAGCGGCGCCTAAGCCCCAAGATACATTTGCTGCGCCACTTGGGAAGCCTGAATAGTTACCTAACCCGCTTAGACCGAAGGAGGCATAACCCCCATTCATTGTACCGGTACCGCCTGCGTATGGCGACCAGTACGAAGTTCCCGGAATGTTAAAAGATGATGTTCCACCTAAGGTGTTCATAAAGGCTGACGGTGCAAACAAACTTGCAAGCTGATACAAAAATCCGCCTGCAGCTTCAAAACCTGTACCTGAGCTGGCTGACCCTGATACAGTGAGATCTCTTAATCTGTCATAAGTCTCATAAAGCATACATTTAGCATCCGCGGATGCTGCTCCGAATTTGTTTGCTATTACTAATAATCCGTCATTTTTGTAAGCCATTTTTATTTATCCTTTTGGTTTGTAATAATTGTTTCCGATTATTTTATATCGTTTTATGCTGCCATCTTCGGGTAAATATTTACCCCTTTAACCTTAGCCGCCACTAAAGGTCTTGAAGCTGGTTTCAACGTTCTTGCTGACAACTTTCTTGACTGCTTCCATTTCTGTCTGAAGTGCATTTTGTTCCGTATCAAGTTTTTTCAGACGTAATTCAAGAGTTCTGTCCTGAGCCTGAATAAGCTCTGTTTTTGCGTTAATATCACGAATTGCCTTATCATATTTTTCCATCTTGTAGTAATACTGATTCATTGCATCTGCGTATGCTTCTTCATCAGTGATAGTTTCCGTATTCAAAGTATACACAGTTGAATCGTCTTCAAGCCTCAAAGATGTAAATCTGCCCTTGCCGTCTGTCTGGAGTAAGGCTTTTGAGGTTTCTTCCACTTTTGTGTTTATGTAGAAGGCTTTATAATAAGGTAATCTTTCCAGCTGAAAATCTATTTTGTTATCCGCAAGTTCCCACGCTAAATCGTCAAAGGCACTCTGTGCAGATTCGTTTAATTCGGATAAGGTTGCATAATATCTTTGCCCCTGATAATTGAATGTATAAATACCGCCTAAGTATTCTCCGGTATCAGGATTAAAGCACGCATTGAGATGCGCTGCGCTCTGTTTATGACCTTTATCTTCAGAATTCATATCCTGAATAATCTGCTGAAGTTCTGTCGATATATCTTCGTTTTCAAGCAAATCTTCCGCTGTCAGAAGATCGAGTTTACAGTTCCCGATAGACATAAAGTTATAGAAGGTCATATCTCTTGTTGCTGTCTTCAAATTCAGTATATTATCTTCAAGTGTAATGTTTCTAAGTTCTTCTGCAGTAACATATTTTTCACCGTCAGTGTAATATACCGTTCCGTCAAATTCACGTCTTACGGTAATTTCAGCACCTTTACCTGCGTGATATCTCATTTCTTCAATATCTTTTCCGCATACGTATGAACCTTCTTCAGCATTGTAATAATAATCTGCATCATTATCGATATCAGGTCCGTAAGTTGCTTTCAGCTTCATTAACTGAAGGTCATCATCCTTGTCGACCAAAGTGAAGGTTTTGTATATTCTTTCACCTTCACCATCATATTCATCAGTAGGATATTTATAACTCTTTGTTGCATCATCATATTCGAAAGCAGGAGCATAAGCTTTATATGTTCTGTTATGAATAGCATCAAGTTCTAATCTCGTATCGCCTGCATCATAAACTTTGGTAAATTCTTTTCTGACTCTGTTTTCACTTGTTGCAATATAAGTATCCGTATCAATGTCATATCTCATTGTTCTTACAACAAATTCAGTGTTATTTTCAGAAGATGTAGGACTATAAGTATATTCAACCGTTCTGTCAGCTACAACCTTAGGGTCATTCATTACCTTACGTGTACCGGTGTAAACATCTTCATAGTGATAATTCGTAACAACATAGTTGTAATCTTCATCAGCATTACTGATTTGATAATAATCTGATAATACGGAATCGTTATAACCGTCAGACCAAGAATATTGTATTGTTGTGAAATCGTTACTGTCAGGGCAGGTCGGCACTTCCGTAGTAAGCATCTGATTGAACAAATCAGCAGTACGGTTAGCTAGGACAACTCTTTCCTGATTTATCTGTTGCCCTTCATATTCTGTGTTAGTCTTTCTTGCGACCAAACTCAAATATCTTGCTTGTGATGCTGCCATACCCATTGGTATGTTTCTCCTATCTCTTTTTGGGGTCTATAACTTTCCCACTTCATGCCTTTTATTAAGGTTTTTTCATGAAAAGTCAAGTATATTTGTATACAATACGGCTGACGACATAATAATATTAATTTTTAACACATAAGACTAAATTTCATTCATTTGGTTGAGACTATAAATTGTAGTTTACCCCTACTCCTCAGGCAGATACTTAATAATATAAGATGAAACTGCAGGCAGAACCGATAAAATCATAAGCACGTTTGTAATCCCGAATTTTTGAGCACACAAACCGATTACCGATAAAAATACCGCAACAACACCCCAGGCAAAACCGTTCATAAACCCTGCAACGATACTTTTATATTCAGGCAGAATTTTCTGTCCCATAACCATAGTAACAGGCTGAGCGAGCATTGTCGTATAACCTATAATAACAAACGTCACAAGCGAAATAACAGGATGATTTTGATAGGTTAAATGGAACAGAACTATCATAGGCAGAGTTGCTATCATAGAAAAATATAACAACTTTCTTGTACCCCAGGCGACCTCAATACTTCTGCTTGTAAGTGAGCCTATACCGCCTGCCAAAACGAACATGAATAATGCCGTTCCTATATACATAGGCGAATATCCCATTTCGTTCTTCCACAAAAACGGCAAAAGAGTACAACAGCTTGTTGTCACCAAAACCTTCATCATAGATATAATCATCAGGTTATTCATTGTAGAATTTTTCAGGATAGTGACAAACGTATCAATAAACTTCTTGTGTTCAGGTTTAGGATAAATATTAGATAATTTTGGAACACACATAAACATAAACGATGCCAAAACAAGCCCCGTAATTGATGTCAAAGGCATTTTTGTCATGTCGTGCTGAACAACAAACGCCGCAATCAGAGGCCCGAGGGCAAAACCTATTGAGCCCATACTGATAAACTGCCCCATACAACGCGCACCGAAATCGTCACTACCCGCAAACTTGTTCACAAACCCCGTTGACTGCGGATGATAAAAACTGCTTCCCAGACTGCCTAATATTATAAATAATACAAGTACGTATGCGTTCGGCGCCAACGGTGTCAACGGAATGAATATCGAAGTCAGTATCAGACCCCAAAAGATAAACATACGCTTCAGCATATTGTCGGCAAAGAACCCGAAAATAGGCTGTAACATCGATGAAAAGATATGCGAAATACTCAACACCACTGTCGCCGCAGCCATTGTTATACCTAATTTAGCCGCCACAAACGGCATAATAGGGTTAATGAAACCCGTATAGGAATCATTCACGAAATGGCCTAAAGATAACCACGTTATCGCTTTTTTTGTTTGTTTATCCATAATTTTTTAGTCTAGAATTTTAAAAGCACTTTAATCGTTTCTTTTGATTTGTTAGCCTCAAAAGCCTCAATCGCATCATCAACAGAATATACTGCAGAGATAAACGGTTTAAAATCTATTCTTTTATTTTTCAACAGGTTCAGCGCAGGCGGGAATTGACCGCAGCGGGAACCAAGTACGGTAATTTCATTAATAACAATCGGAGCAAGGTTCAGTTCTTTGCCCGTTGCAATGGTACTTTTCAGAACTAACACCCCTCTCGGTTTTACCAGCCCCAAAGAGGTTTCAAACCCTGAAACCGAGCCCGTTGCCTCAACGACAACATCATAAGAGTTATCAACTTTTGTATCTTGTAATAACTGAGTTTTAACCCCCTGATTTTTTGCGATATCAAGTTTATTTTGGTGTTTTCCGACCAGAGTAACATTTAAACCCTGAGAATGCAGGGTAAGTGCTGTCGTAAGCCCAAGCTTTCCGTCACCTAAAACGAGCACTTTTTGAATAGGCTGGATATGTAACTGCTCTGTTATTTCACACGCTGCTGCAAGCGGTTCAACAAAAACAGCCTGTTCGTCTTCAACGCTATCAGGAATTTCAAATATAACATTTGTCGGCATTGTAACATATTCGGCAAAACACCCGTCTTTTTTCCATATGCCCAATGTATGACGATTTGGACAATGACGGTAATTCTTAACGGCACACCATTCACAATCAGGATCGTCACAACCGTAACTTATTTCTGCGGTAACCCTTTTGCCAACTAAAGATTTATCATCACTGTTCACTTCTTCAACAACCCCGATAAACTCATGACCTAATATCCCGTTATATCCCATATAACCTTTTGTTATTTCAAAATCTGTATTACAAATACCTGCCAAAGTAACTCTTATCAGAGCCTCACCCTTCTTTGGCACAGGTTTTTCATAGTTCTTATCTAAACGTAATCCTTCTTTATCACTAAATACAACAGCTTTCATTTACACCTACTCCATATAATTAATTACTCTTCTTATATATATTCTAAATTGAACATAAAATTTTGCATAACATTTGTGTGGGGAGTAAATATTATTAAATATAAACCCGCAGAGATTTGCCTCTTGAATTATTCGGGCGCGCACAGCACTCCCTTCGCTTTTAAATCCTGTCGGATTTAGTCGCTCATACGTGCTATTTGCTCTCACGTGCTTGGCTGGATCGCCAAGCACTACCGAAAATTCGCAAAAAAAAAACTCAAGAATGAGATTCTTGAGAATTGTATTTATGAATTATGTATTATGTTGTTTCATTATGTTCGCAACTATATAACGACCCTAAAAAATTAATTTGCTAGGGAAGGTTTACAAAAATTAATAATTTGGCCTATAAAGTTATCAAATCATTGTGGACACGCATAATGTACTTGTCTGTTGTACAAGCGATAAAATCAATAATAGCCTGCTTATAATCCTGGAAGTTTTCTATATCGTATATTATTTTGTTGTTATATTTTCTCAATACCCGCAAATCTACATCGTAATTAGAATATTTTACCAGCCATTTTCTAAAATCAACAATCAATGTTGGATACAGTTTTGTATCTTTTTTAAGCTTGTTAATTGTATTACGACCGTCATAATAACTCTTTAAAAATTTGTATATTGCTCTGATAACAAGATTTGCATAATCCATGAAAGGTTCCATACGTTTGTTCATACAAACATTTTCAAGGATAAAATGTTTTACATGATTCATAAGCTCATAATTTTCTTTAGAGAACGTAAGCCCGATTTCCGGATTAGAATGAGTACACAGATCCGTAACCAGCTCATATATCAGTGAAGTCGGGTTAACCCTGTTCAGCTTTATTTCTCTTTTCATATAGTTCTGAGCAATTTGTTTCAGGATAGCAAACTCTTTTTTACCAAAGAACCCGTATAATGTCGCGTCTTCTATATCACGCCCAATGTATGCAAGTTTATCTGATATCTTAACAACGCACCCCTCATAAGTGAACGGCATATACTGACCTTTTTTCATTTCCCAAAGATCAACCAGCTCATCGCGCGGCATAAGATTATTCTCATCAACCTCTCCGCAATGGCAAACAATACCGTCTCTAACTGCATAAGTCAGGTTCAGGTTTTCATGTTCACCATAATAATTTGGCAATGTTTCAAGCAAATCAACCATTCTTAAACTGTTTTTTTCATGCCAGAAGGGTTGAGGGAAATTCTCTTCCGCCATAATCTGAGCAATAATTCTTTCCCCGTGGTGACCAAAAGGAGAATGACCTAAATCGTGACCGAACGCCATGGCCTCAACAAGCTCAACATTCAGTCCCAAAGAACGTGCTATTGTTTTTGCAACAGAAGCAACGATATTTACGTGTTCTATTCTTGTACAAACATTGTCATTATTGGTTGCGTAAAAAACCTGTGTTTTATGCTTCAAACGACTATACGCAGGCGAATTCAAAATACGATTATAGTCACGCTCAAATTCTGAACGAACCTCGTGTTCTTTCTGCGACAAAGCACCTGCTCGGGTAATTGCTGCTTCCCACTTAGGGTTGTCCGGTGTCATCGCCTCTTTTTTAAACTGTTCTTGTCTTAAATCCTGATGCATACTTAACCTTATTATAACATTTTTTTGATATTTCGTCTATATTATTTTGTGGTAAAATTTAGGTATGATAACGATTGAAGAGATTATACAAGGGCTCGGGGTAGAAGATAATATCCCCAATGAATATAAACAAATTGAGATAAATAATATCTCAACAGATACCCGCACGATTAAAGAGGGTGATTTTTATCTGCCTCTAAAAGGTGAAAGATTTGATGGCGAAAAATTTATAGACAAAGCAGTTGAAGCGGGTGCAACAGCATACCTTTACACAGAAGAAGAAAATAAAGTAAACGGTGCTCTAGGAATAAAAGTGGCAGACACAAAAGAAGCATACCTGAAATTAGCCAATTTCTACAGAAAGAAACTTAACCCGAAAGTTATTATGATTACCGGGAGCTCAGGTAAAACAACAACAAAAGAGCTTGTTTATTCCATCGTTTCTCAAAAATTCAACACGGTAAGAACACCACTTAATCACAATAACGAAATAGGTTTGTGCCAGACAATCTTCTCAATAAACCCCGATACGGAAGTACTTATCATTGAAGCCGGTATGAGAGGACTCGGGGAAATTGAGCTTATTTCTAAATATGCGGAACCGGACATTTCAATAATCTCAAACGTCGGTACTGCTCACATAGGAAGACTCGGCTCCCGTGAAAATATAGCTAAGGCAAAATGTGAGATAACTTCACACCAAAACCCTGACGGCGTCTTAATCGCACACAATGACGAACTTATAAAATCAACCGTAAATTACGGAGGTAAGTGTATCTATTATTCAATAGATGATGTCGAAATTACAAAAAAAGAAGTAGGCCGTTCAGAATTTATCTACCAAAACGAAAAATATGAACTGAATATCGAAGGCGATTACAATATCGAAAACTCGCTTGCCGGGGTAAATGTAGGTAAATATCTCGGTGTTGAATATGAATTAATAAAGAAAGGTCTGGCGGAATATAAACCCATTGAAAAAAGATGGGAAATCGAAAAAATCGGTGGTTATAACATAATAAACGACAGCTATAACGCAAACCCTGATTCTATGAAAGCAACCCTCAACACAGTGCTTGATTTATACACCGATATTACCGTAGTCCTTGGAGATATGGGTGAATTAGGGGAAAATGAAAAACAGTATCACAGAGAAGTCGGGGAATTTATCAACAAAAAGAATAAACCGACTCCGAAAATTCTAACCGTCGGGAACCTCGCAAAAGAGATCTCTGAGGAAATAAATGTATGTTTTACAAGAAACTTTGAGAACAATGAAAGCGTTGCACGTTACATTCTTGATAATATAGAAATTGGTACTACAATATTTTTAAAGGCGTCAAGATCAATGAAATTTGAAGAGATTTTGACATATCTGAAAGATTTAAAAGGAGAGAAAGTTTAATGATAATGATGATAGTAGCCTTTTTACTGGGCTTAATTTTATGTTTGTTATTAGGTATTCCATATATCGATTTTTTGAAGAAAAAAACTATCGGTCAATATATAAGAGATTTGGCACCTGAGAACCATAAACAAAAAGAAGGTACTCCGACAACAGGCGGGGTGTTTATTATAATCTCTGCACTCGTCGGTGCAATTATTACCCTATGTATGGCTCAGGAATTTACAACAAACGCATGGATAGTTTTAATAACATTTATGTTCTATGCGCTTGCAGGTTTTCAGGACGACTTTCTTAAAATCAAAGGCCACGAAAACAAAGGTCTGAGCGCAAGGGGTAAATTTTTAAGACAGGTTTTAATAGCAGTGTTACCTGTTTTGTACGTTATGGTAACAAACGACCACGGTACATACATTACTTTTGGCAAATATTCAGTTGATTTTATGTGGTTCTATCCGATAATTGCCGTTTTTGCAATTACAGGAGCATCAAACGCATACAACCTGACTGACGGTTTAGACGGGCTGGCTGCCTCAACCGGTGTATTTGCGTTTTTGGCTTGTGCTATTATATCATTCCTTTCAGGGGATATTTATCTTGCAATAATTGCATCTGCCGTAACAGGCGCATTGCTCGGATTCTTAAGATACAACAAACCTAAAGCCCAGGTATTTATGGGTGACACAGGTTCGCTTGCAATAGGCGGACTTTTAGGTGTACTTGCTGTTATGGGCAAGTTTGAAGTCTATCTGATAATTTTGGCAGGCATCTTTGTTATTGAAACCTTATCAGTTATCCTTCAGGTTATAAGTTTCAAAACAACAGGAAAACGTATTTTTAAAATGTCACCTATCCACCACCATTTTGAACTCTGCGGGTTTAATGAAAAACAAATCGTAACAGGCTTTGCTCTGTTCTCAATGTTTTGCGGAATAGCTGCAGTCGGTCTGTTTAAATTTTTGGGGTAAATTTAAATATTTTCTAAAATTTTACTCGCAAAATTATGCCATGTGTATTCTTTTGAAATTTTATACGAATTTTCGGATAATTCAGTAAAATATTTAAAATCTTGTGAATAAATATTTGATAGTTTAATAATCTTTTGTACAAAATCGGATAATGAATTTCTGTTAAACACGAAACCGTTATTGTAGGTTACTATTTCACTTGAGCCCGCTGAATTTGAAACCAGAACTGTTTTTCCGTAAGACATTGCTTCTAATGTTACCAAACCAAATGTTTCATTTTTAGAAGGAACAACTATGCAATCAATATTTTTATAAAAATTTTCCATATTTTTTTGTTTATCATAAACTGTAATTTGTGTTTTTAAATTAAAGAGAGTTGTTAACCCTTTTAATAAAATATCTTTATC
>JAILHQ010000028.1 GCA_024695725.1 Cyanobacteria bacterium RUI128
TTAAGATTATCAACACTTGATACCCAACACTCAGCAATTCAGACAGAATTAGAAGCAGTTAAAAAGGTTATGAGCAAGAACATTGATAACTCCTTCAAGACGTTCAATGCGTAGAGTAAATAATATACAGATAATAAAAAAAAGAAGCGTCCATCCGGGCGCTTCTTTTTTGTACGGAATTTGTTTAAAATACTTAATATATCGCTTTTTTAGGGATGGTTTGTGCAATAATAAAATAAAAGAGGAGGAGTTATAATGAAAGATAAAACATTTTTAATGATACCGGGCCCTACGCCGGTTCCTGAAAGCGTAATGACAGAAATAGCAAAACATCCGATTGGGCACAGAAGTTCCGAGTTTTCAGCAGTATTGGAAAGAGTATATTCTAATCTGAAGTATGTTTTCCAAACAGAAAACGATGTTTTTGTTTATACCTCCAGCGGTACAGGTGCAATGTGTGCAGCATTAGAAAACCTCGTAAACGAAGGTGATCGTGTTTTATCTTTGGTTTTGGGTAACTTTGGTAACCGTTGGGCAAAAATTGCAGAGGCAAGAGGTGCCGTTGTTGAAAAAATTGAGGTTGAAACAGGAGAGGTTATTGACCCTGAAGTATTAAGAAAAAGACTTGCCCAAGACATTAGTAAAGAAATTAAGATTGTTACACTCACACATAGTGAAACATCAACTGGCGCAGCAAATGATGTGAAAACCCTCTGCTCAATCATAAGAGAGCACGGTGCGCTATCTGTTGTTGATGGTGTTACATCAGTTTGCGCAATGGAATGTAAGCCTGATGAATGGGGTATTGATGTTCTTGTATCAGGCTCGCAAAAAGGGTTTATGATTCCTCCGGGACTTGCTTTCCTTACCGCTAATGAAAGAGCGTGGAAGGTTTATGAAGAGTGTAAGCACCCTAGTTTCTATTGGGATTGGGCTGCATACAGAAAATCTACAAGAGCTAATTCTACTCCGTTTACACCTGCTGTTAACCTTTTTGTAGGCTTAGACAAGGCTCTTGAAATGATTAAGGAAGAAGGTATTGAAAATATGAATGCACGCCACAAACGTCACGCTATGGCGCTTAGAAAAGCTGTTAAAGCTATTGGTCTTGAACTTGTGGTAAAAGAAGATAAGAATGCGAGCCATTCAATTACCTCTATCTTCCCGCCGGAAGGAATATCTGTTCCGGATATCAGAAAAACAATAACCAAGGACTTTGATATTGTTGTTGCTAACGGTCAGAACGCACTGAAAGATAAGATCTTCAGAATGGGTACATTAGGTTTTGTCTGTGACAGAGATGTTATATCTGCAGTAGGTGCGCTAGAGGCTACCCTTCATAAATTAGGCTACAAATTTGAGCTTGGTAAGGGCGTTGCAACCGTTATTGCTGAACTTGCGGGGAAATAATAAATGAAGATAGACAAAGTTGATAATGTTAAATTTGAAGCGGGTAAAATTAATTTAAAACGAGTCAGCGCAGATAATATAACAAGTTATGAGGCTATTAAAAATATTGCTGAGGATAAAGGAATGGACATCTTTATTTCTAAAAATAAAAAGTCTAAATATCTTCCGAGAGAGAATATGTTTCTTGTATTAGCCTATAAAGATCGTCCGGTAGTAGAAAGAAATTTTTTTCAGGTAGGCACACAAACTTCTCATGCTGTTAGTTGTTTTATTGCTAACAAAAACATTAAAAATGAAGAACTCGGTGTAAGAATCTATAATGCTACAATGAGTGCAATCGAGGCTTTAGAAGCCAAACTCGGTTTAAACAGAAAACACCCGTAATTTTGTAAGGAGAGATTATGAAAGTATTAGTAACAGATAAGATAAATGAGGCGGCAGGTAAAATTATAGAGGCTGCTGCAGAAGTTGATTTTTTACCTACAATGACAGAAGATGAACTGGTTAAGGTTATTCCTCAATATGATGCCTTAATGGTAAGAAGTCAGACAAAAGTAACCCCTAAGATTATTGAGGCAGGGACTAATCTTAAGATTATAGGTCGTGCTGGTGTTGGGGTTGATAATATTAATCTTGAGGCGGCTACCCAAAAAGGTATTATTGTTGTTAACTCTCCTGACGGGAATACGATGGCGGCATCGGAACATACTATTGCTTTAATGCTTGCTATGGCAAGAAATATTGCTCCTGCTGCTTGCTCAACAAAGGAAGGAAAATGGGATCGTTCCAAATTTACTGGGACAGAGCTTTATAAAAAGACTCTCGGTATAATCGGGCTTGGTAAAATCGGATCTCATGTTGCTGAAATTGCTTTGGCTTTAGGTATGAAGGTTGTTGTGTATGATCCATTTACTTCGCGTGAAGTTGTTGAAAAAATGGGCGGTGAATACATCGAAAAGCTTGATGATTTTTGGGGGAGATGTGATTTTATCACTGTTCACGTTCCAAAGACAAAAGATACCGTAAATATGATTAACAAAGACACTATTGCGAAAATGAAAAAGGGCGTCAGACTTGTTAATTGTGCAAGAGGCGGTATTATTAACGAAACTGATCTTAAGGATGCAATAAATTCAGGTTATGTTGCAGGTGCTGCGATTGATGTTTATGAAAATGAACCTAATATTGATACCTGCCCTTTGCTACAGTGTGAAAAGAATGTTGTTTTAACTCCGCACCTTGGTGCAAGTACAACTGAGGCACAACTCAATGTCGCGATTGATGTTGCAGAACAGATTAAAGAGGTGCTCTCAGGCGGTTCTGCATCGTCTGCGGTAAACATTCCATCACTCAGACCTGATAAACTTGAACCTGTTAAAGACTATATGCAAATTGCTGAAAATTCAGGTGAACTTGCAGTTCAGTTGTCAAACGGGGTTATCAAATCTATTGAAATTACTGCTCAGGGTGATTTATCTGATCTAGATATTCAGCCGCTTGAAGTTGCTGTAATGAAAGGAACACTGTCTGCAAGATTAGAAGGTGTTAACTATGTTAATGCCCCTGTTATTGCTAAAAAACGCGGTATTGATATTATTTCAAGTCGTTCAAAGGTTAAATGCAATTATGCAGGTTTATTGACCATTAAACTAATAACAGACAAAGAAACAACTGTTGTTGCAGGTGCTTTGATAGCAAAAGATATTCCTAGAATTGTTAAGATTAATGATTATGGAACAACTATCAGACCGGAAAAGCATATGCTTATTGTTCCTCACGTAAATAAACCGTCAATGATTGCAAAGGTCGCACAGGTTATCGGTGAAAATGGTGTCAATATCGGTTCTATGAACGTTGTTCAGAAGAATGATAAGCACGAAACTGAATCAATAATGGTTATAAACATTGATACAGAAGTCGATGAAAACACTCTTAACGCTATAAATAAAATTGACGGTGTTCATAACCCTAAGTATGTGAAACTAACTGCATAAGGGAGTTATATTATGAAACTTGCCGTATTTGATTTTGATTCGACACTTATGGATGGGGAAACTCTTGAGTTTTATGCCCGCGAACTTGGAATTTCTGAAAAGGTAAAGGCAATAACCGACAGGGCAATGCGCGGAGAATTGGATTTTTTTGAAAGTCTTACTGAGCGTGTTTCTTATTTAAAGGGGTTGTCTGTTGATAAAATAAATGAAATATCTCTACAGTTACCGCTTATGCCCGGTGCTGAGGATGTTGTTCGCGGGCTAAAAGAAAAAGGATACAGAGTTGTTTGTTTCTCCGGCGGTTTCAAAAATGCAACAGTACCATTTTGTAAAAAGCTTGGCATTGATGCTGAATTTGCAAACATTTTGCACTCAAAAGACGGTATTCTGACCGGACAGGTCGGCGGTGAAATGATGTTCAATGACAGCAAGGGACAAATGTTATTAAGGTTGCAGAAACTACTTGATGTCAAGCCTGAAAATACTCTTGCGGTTGGTGATGGCGCAAACGATTTAAGTATGTTCAAATATGCTGAAAAACGTGTCGCATTCTGTGCTAAACCTGTTCTTAAGGAAAATGCAAATATAACTATCGAAGAAAAAGACCTGTCTCAAATCTTGAAATATATATAATGTTTGCTGCCACCATTGACAAAACCGGCAATTTTTTATATGATATAAATGTTAGTTCTGTCTAACAAAAATGATCGAGGGGGTAAATATGAGAATACTGCCTGTCAACAACTATGCAAATTCCTGCGTGTGCACTTATAATAAAGTCGAATTTAGTAGAATTTCGGGTAAGCCTGAGGTTGATACTGTGTCCTTTGGTAGTGCAAAGTCTAAACTGACACCTGAACAAATTGAGCAGATAGCTGATTTGAAAGTTTTCCATCACCACGTTTATGAGTTTAAGAAAGGAATAAGAACACTTATATTAACGACGGAAAAATCGAAACATAAAGACGCAATTCGTCAAAAACTTGAAAAAGAGCAGATTGATTATGTTATACACGATGTCGATGATAAGAAAATAAATGTATTCTTTGGCGAAAAGCCCTGTGTTGACGTAGTTAAAACATTAAATCCAAAGCTTAGCGAACATACCCCGCAGGAAGATTTTATGCTTGGGATTTTATTAGGATATGACAAGGTTAAACAATGTGTGCGCTATTTGAATTTCAGAGATAAAGCTACTAAGAGATGGACTCAATAAACTTTTCGATTTTTTTTTGAAAATCCTCTTTCGTTCCATTGTTTTCAATGACATAGTCTGACTTTTGTGCTTTATCCTCTTGATCTGCCTGAGCAGCAAGCCTTATTTTTGCATACTCTTTGGAATAACCGTTTCTGACTATCAGTCGCTTTAATCTGATGTCGTAATCAGATTTGATAAAGACAATTTTATCAAACAGGCTTTCCAATCCTGACTCAAACAGCAGTGGAACAGATACAAAGATGGCCTCTTCGTCTGCATAAACATTGAATGCAGATTCAATTTCTTCTTTTATCAAAGGATGTACTATAGATTCAAGTTTTAATTTTAAATCGTTGTTGTTGAATACAAGTTTCCCAAGTTTTTCTTTTGAAAGTTT
>JAILHQ010000065.1 GCA_024695725.1 Cyanobacteria bacterium RUI128
TAATAAGATGGGAGTATTTGAGTATTCAAGAGAAAAAGGTACACCGTCTTATGATATGAAACCGCAGGTGCCGAAAAAGGTAATGCACGAACGATATAAAAAACTTATGGAGTTGCAGCAGGGTATTTCAAGGGAAGTAAATGAGAGTTTTATCGGTAAAACGATGCCTTGCATTATAGAGAATTATACCGATGACGGATACGTTGTTGCAAGAACCCAAAACGACGCACCAGAAGTTGACGGAGTGGTTTATATCAAGACCGACGAGCAACTTGTTCCGGGAGATATTGAGGATATTAAAATCGTATCCTGCGACGAATATGACTTAATTGGAGAAATATAAATATATATTTACCCCTGCGACGAATATGACTTAATCGGAGAAATATAAATATATATTTACCCCTGTGGAGGGCCGAGTTTTTTGAGCAGAAAGGCGACAAAATATTTCATTTTGCAAGTATCGCCGTTATATTTAAAATATGTTTTATAGATAAAACAGTTTTCGCATTGACATTTTTTCTCATAACAGTCTTTTGCTGTCCCGTTCCAGAGCTTGACATTCCGCCTGAAGGGGAGAGGGGGTAAATTATTGTACATTTTCGAGTCCTTCTTATTTTTATCAACTATCCCAATAAATTATTGTATAGCCGGCTTGACAATACACGTAAATTATGGTTAAATGTAAATTATTAGTTTACATTGTAATTTAATTGTAAGATATTAGTTTACAAATGTCAACAAGTGTCAAGGAAAATTTACAAACAAATGAATATATTGGAATTACTGAATTTAGCACAGAATAAGTCGGGCGTGAACGTCAGCCAGAGCATGCTTGCAAAGGCTTTAGGGGTAACACGTCAGACTATCAATAACAGGATAAGGAACAACAGCGAGATTACTATTAGTGAGTTGATGAAGTTTCAGGATTATTTGGAGATAAAGATTTTCAACAATGAAAGTGATGTTGTTTTGGCAGATTATTATCCTGACGTTTTTGCAAGCTGCGGAAACGGGGTATTATTTTTCTCAGAAGAAAAAGAAACGATTGAACTCAACCGTAAATTTTTCAAAAATATTTACCCTTCAAGAAAGTATTCGGTAATTTGTGCTAAAGGTGACAGTATGTATCCTTATATTAACGACGGTGACAGGCTGCTTGTTGAGCATTGGGGAAACGACAGAATCAAGGATAACAAGGTTTACGTTTTCTGTTACAGGTCAGAAGTTTTTGTGAAGAGATTATCAAAGAACCTTGACGAGATAGTTATAAAATCGGATAACCCTGACTACGGCACAAGAGTTGTGAGTGGGGAAGATATCAACGATTTGGATATAATTGGTCAGATTGTCGGAGTAGTGAGAAATATATAGATATGGGAATTGAAGATAATATTACAATTAAAGATGATGGGGTTTTATTAAAGATAAGAATTTCCCCTAATGCCTCAAAAAATCAGATTATACTTGACGGGGACACGATAAAGCTCAAGGTTACGGCGCAACCGATTGAGAATAAAGCGAACAAGGCTGTGGTTGAGTATCTTGCAAAATTTTTAAAGGTACCGAAAACGAGCATTTCCATCGTTAAGGGCGACACATCAAAGGACAAGACTTTGTTTATCACAACGTCTGACAACGATAAAAAAGAGGGTATCAAAAGGTTATTTTATCAGAATAACCCCGATTAAGAGCCATATTGAATATACTATTGCATCGTTTGAAGTCTGAACGTTATAAGCAAGACCGCCAAATGCGTACAGACAAACAAGCAGACCTATTGTAAAGGTTATACCTTTCCAGAATGTTTTCACATAATCAGACAGTGATTTATACTGTTTTTTCTTGGGAGTATAGTCTTCATCGACTTCATCATAGAGTGTTTCAGAATATTTTTTATCAGGTTTTATTTCAGGTTCTTCCTCATCCCGGTAAATATCTTTTGTTTCTTCTACAGGGCAGGCATCATCATTTATCTTTTCGTAATAGACCTTTTCCTGGGTAAAGAACTGTTCTTCTTCTTTTTTGTCTTCGTGGGTTGTTGTTGAGTAAGACTGATAGCCTGCCTCTTTTTGTTTTGCAACAAGTTCTTCATAGACATTGTGTTCATTTTGGTATTCTTCAAAACTTTGTTTTGGGGCAGCTGCAACGGGAACAGGTTCTTCTGCAGGTTCCGGTTTAGGCGCTTCTGATTTAGCGTTAGCGAGAATATCTCTTATTCTGTAATCGTTTTTAGCGTCACTTGAAACTGTTTTTGTAAATACAAATACGCAGATACCAATAATTGCTGATAAAATAAACCAAAATGATAATGACATGAGTGAACCTTTCTTCTTTTTTCTATCCTTTCAATATTAGCATTATTTCAGGATAAAAACATACATTATTTAAACCATATTTGTGATATATTATAAGTACATATTTTAAATGCCGATATGGCTCAGTTGGTAGAGCAACGCATTCGTAATGCGTGGGTCGGGAGTTCGAGTCTCCCTATCGGCATTTTCTTCTGCAAGAAAAATTGTATTTATAGGGAGAACCGAACTCCAAAAAGCAACGCTTTTTCAGGTGTTCGAGCGGATTTGCGTACGGCATTTATGCCGGATGGCGAACAGATGGAGTTGACAGGTACGAAGTACCGCAAACGACACTCTGTGAGCGTGGAGCAAATCCAAGACAGTCTCCCTATCGGCATTTTTGTTTTGCAAGAAAACATATACAGATTGTTATTTTTTATGTTTTAGTCAAAAATACATGTTCTTTCAAAAATTTCGGCACCTCTTCATCAGCGTTTTCGTTTATATAATGAACTTTCATTCCTTCCTCTTCAGCTATTTTCACTAATAAATTTGCAAACACTGTCTGCATAGATGTACCTATTACCAAAAACACTGCTTTCTCATCGTACTGTTTAGCCTGTTTCGCGGTTTGGATAATCAGGTTAATACTTTCTTCTCTAAATAAAATATTCTGACCATATAACACGATATTATCTGTGATATAATTCCCGTGTATCTGATAAACACGTCTTGAACCCGCTTTTTGATGCAGACAGTCAATATTCATCGTAATAATCGGAATCTGCAAATCAGCCAACGCTTTATGAGCAATGGTAGGTTCTTTATCCTTAACACCGGCTTTTAGTTTATTAATGGCATTTTGAAACTCCTGAGGATGATTAACTTTATATTCAACTGATAATTTTTCTTTTAAACCTTCAACCTCCTCAAATGTCGGTATCCCCGCTGATTTCGATATCCCTGCTCCCGTAAATGCAACAATTCTCACAAACATATCCCCCATATTTCTAACCTGTTTACAACATAACATTTTTTATAAATCCGAACATCCTTAAAATTATGTAAATAATATTATCAAAACAAAAAAGCACCTTAACCAAATGTTAAAGTGCTTTCATTATATATAAACAATCCTATAAGATAGGAACTTCGATTCCTGCTTCGTACATTTTCATCAATACCGCACGTTTACCGTTTTGAATTGTATCTTTCAGATAGTAAACAATATTACCGTCAGGCATTTTAAATTCCTTGTTTTCTGTCGGGATATCTTTCGGATTGATTTCTTTTACCTGATTAGGGATCTCACCTGCTGCTTTTCTCTTTCCGAAATATTCAACAATCGGTGTTCCTTCTTCAGACTTAATTATTTTAAAATTAGTAATAGCCTGTATTGGTTTTGATTCAGCTCCTGCAGCATCTTTAACCTTATCAGACAAGAATTTTACCTTCATCAACTGCATTACCTGATTTGGTTTAGTCTTTTTATTTGCACAGGTATCAGATCTTTTTATTCTTATAGCCGTACCTGCAAAGGTATCACAATCTAAATGTGAATAAGGCGCATCCTCAGGAAGTACCTTACCTGTCTTATGCAGTTCTGCGTGAGTAAAATATGCAGTGCTACCATCGTGTGTTTTGTATAATCTTGTTCTGGTTTTGATATCTTTTGCTATACACTCAGCACAACCCATAGCATCTTTTACTCTTTTTAAACCTTCACCAAGTGATTTTGGTGGAATGTAGTCCGGATTTACGTTAATTCTTCTAATCATTTTTACACCTTCTTGTATTCTCGTACAGTATTGGACTAATAACCGTGAAAAAATAATTTTTTTAGTTTTGGCGCAAATTTTTACAAAACTTTACTGGTTGGGGGAGGGATAAATATATCTGCAAAAACAAAAAATTGCGTTGGCGCGATTGTTTCGGATTATTCGGCTGGTCGCAGAAGCGTGGTTCTGCTCCACGTTACGAGTTCCGCTCTGCTTCACTCTACCGAAAATCCTCCGAACGCTTTTAAGGCTGAGCCTTATGCGGTTCTCTTCTCTGTCAGTTATAATTTTTCATTGGGCAAATGCCCAATAAAAAATTGCGCTTGGCGCGATTCGAAGGGGTAAACTTGTGCGCGACCTATCCCTTAAAAGGAAGGACTCCGTTTGCGCTCAGCAAAAAGTGACTAAATGTCACGTTTTGCGTTATTGTACACAATATATAACTAATTCCAGAATAAGCAAATGGAGGAGCTCGTAGAGCACTCCCCGATATCTATACTTTAAAAGGCAATAAAAAATTGCGCTTGGCGCGATTGTTTCGGATTATTCGGCTGGTCGCAGAAGCGTGGTTCTGCTCCACGTTACGAGTTCCGCTCTGCTTCACTCTACCGAAAATCCTCCGAACGCTTTTAAGGCTGCGCCTTATGCGGTTCTCTTCTCTGTCAGTTACAATTTTTCATTGGGCAAATGCCCAATAAAAAATTGCGCTTGGCGCGATTCGAACGCGCGACCTATCCCTTAAAAGGGGAGTGCTCTACCTGCTGAGCTACAAGCGCAAAATCTATTTAATTTTCGGCTATACAAAATGTGTTTCGCATCACCCTGTATATTTACCCCCTTAGTCTAACAAGAACATATTCCTAAGTCAACTTTTATTTTATTTCGACTACATGTCGTTTACATCCGAAGCGTATTTTGGAATATAATTTCTCGAATTATATCTCGGCTTGGACTGAATATATCTGTTTGCTGATACGGAATCCTCGTCATCTGAATTTATTACATATTTATATTTTGAACTGTTCTGCTCCGAAACAGTTTTCTCTTTCCCCGCTGAGTCCTGTTTCTTTGCATTCTGTATTCTCATATCAAGATACTTTGTTTTCATTACATCAACCAAGGACTTCTTTTCGGACTTCTGCTCTTTTGGCGATTTAGTCTTTTTGACACTTTCTTTCTTTTCCTGTTCCTGTTTTTCTTTCAAAAGTTTTTTCGCAGTTTTTTGTTGTTGCTTAACAGTATTCTTTTCCGGGTTGTCAAACTCGTTCTTTATATTCTTGAACAAATCCTGCTTAACTATATAAAATTTGAACTGAATAGAATCTAACAAGCCTTTTTTAGTAGTTTCTTCCTGCTGTACCGCTTTTTTATTATCAGATTTTATCTCCAGATTAGGTGCAGGCTTTTTCACAACATTATTGATAACCTTTTTATTCGCCTTCTTACTCTCTTTTGCTTTCTTCTCCGCAACCTTTTCATCAAGAAGTTTTTCCTGTTTTTCTATCTGTTTCTGGGCAAAAGAGTTTTTGATATTTTCTATAAACTGTTTTATCGGGTTTATTTTCTCCGCAGGGTTGTTTATAAGATCCGCAGGCGAATTAACCATAATTGCATGCGTTTCTTTGCTGTCCCTCATATTCTCAAAAACCTTTGGGATAAGCTCGTCATAATAACTGTCAATATCCGAAATATCAACCCCGTTATCCTTCATGCCAATTCTTTTGTAATACACATCAGACCATATAATTTCGTTATTTTTTGCGTTATACATGGTGACTGTTGTTGTCAGTTTCATATTCGGCTCAAACGGAATAAGCACAGGCAAATCTAACCTGTTCCAAAACATCTTTTGTTGTGCATTACTGTTTGTGTCAGTATTTGTTGTTATAATAATGACTTTGGGCACTCCGTATGCCTTAGAAAGAATTCTGATATTTTCCATTGCATCATTTTCAGCCTTGTTAACTTTTGAATTATTGTTTATGGATATCCTCAAAACATTCATTGTAGGCGCATACGCAATACCGTTCGCTTCCATTTTCATAATAAACTTACGCGCCAGCAACTCCTCAACATCAACCGATTTAACCACAGGTTTCTTGACATTCCGGACATAACAACTAGGGATAACCAACACATTATAGCCTTCCCCAAATACGGAAGAAGTGCATAATATAAACATAAATATTGCTATTATAACTCGTGCTTTTCTTATCATACCAAAGTGTCCGAAACCATGATATCAAGAACAATACAGAATATCTTTTATAGGTTAAGAAATATTAATACCCCCTCTGTTTCAGTTAAAACAACTCTAAAACGGTTTTCTTTCATAAAATTGTGAAGAAATATTAACAATACGAAAAATGACATGGCAATTTTTTTATGTGGATATACTTTATATATACATAGGAAATAAGAAATTAGGACTTAATAATCACAGGAGATTCTATAATGGGTTTTAACTTCAATGCAGGCGACTTAATCGGTAAACTATCAAATGCTTCAGCTAAAGTATCAAAGGGTAAAGAATTTAATGACTCAACTATTGATACTAAAGAAGAATTATTCACTTTCATGACCGGTGTTGACGGCATAAAAAATCAAGCTAAAGTTCATAATGCAGATATTTCTGAAGCAGAAATCGAAGCTATGGCAAAAGCTGAATTAAACGAAGTTTTGGACTTTAATTTTGGTACAAAAGAAGTTGGTATCGAAGATAAAGATAATAGTGGTTTCTTCAATGATGACGAAATATCTTTAGATGCACTTATGGGTTATCTTGATGAAAACATTGAAGTAACTGACAAAGCAAAAATTGAAAAATATAATGAATTAGGCGTTGTTGCGAATGATCCTGAATTAAAGGCAGTAGATACATTAGCAGATGCAGGTTTTGATTCAGATTTAATCAATATACTTGTAAATGATGAATCAATTGCAGGTTCCGTAAGATATATCGTTAAAGATATTCTTTCCGGCAGTGCAGAAAGAATTGGTGCTGAATCAAACGAAGATACAGCATATGCAGAATCACCTGAAGATATGGAAACCTTAGGGCAGGTAAAACAAAGCGCAGATTACGAAAGATATGCTATGGCATAGTATTAGGCAGGAAAAAATATTGTAACAAAAAAGCGGGTAGAAATTACCCGCTTTTTTGTTAGTAATTGTTGCATTTAATTCACTAACTTTAATTTATCTGTTTAGTATTTTATAATTGTCGTATGAAGGAAGAAGAAATTTTATCAGCAATAAAATCCGTTATCGGAGATAAATATATCGGGGATGACTGTGCTTATTTAAAAGATTTGGGCATAATAATTTCGCAGGACAGTCTGATAGAAGATGTTCATTTTTCAATGAAATACACAACCCCATACAAGCTCGGATACAAATCGGCAATGGTCAATATTAGCGATATAGCTGCTTCAGGTGGAAGGGGTAAGTATATTACGGTTGCACTGTCTATGCCAAAAGAGATAAAAACAGAGTTTATCAAAGAGTTTTACAAAGGGATGAAAGATGCCTGCGGAGATATTGAAATTGTCGGAGGCGATATAACAGGTTCTGATAAAATTATGATTTCGGTAACAATTATCGGAGTTTCCGAAAACAGAAAAATTTCCTCTCGCTCTAATGCAAAAACAGGTTATGTTGTTGTCGCAAGCGGGGAACACGGCTCATCTGCAGGCGGGCTGAAACTCTTACAGGATAATAAAAACATGCCTGAAAACCTTATAGAAGCACATCTTATGCCAAAAGCCCAAACGGGTTTTGCAGAAAAAATATCAAAAAATATTGATAAAGATTACGCCATGATGGATAGTTCTGACGGACTTGCCGATGCCCTGTTTAAAATTGCACAGGCAAGCAACAAAACAATAATGGTTGATTTTGATAAAATCATTTATTCTGACGAGCTAAAAAAACACTTCCCGAAAAATTACAAGGAACTCATTTTGTACGGAGGAGAAGATTACGAAATCATTGCGGCTGTACCTGAAGAGTTTGCTAAAGAACAAAACCTGCCGATTATAGGACAAGTTACCGATAATACAGATAATACCCCGTTAAAAATACTCAATTACGAAAACAAAGACCTAATAATCACTAATCTTGAAAAAAGTTTTAATCATTTTTAGTTATTTGTTCTTGTTAGAACGTTCTCTGACTGAGATTCTGACTGAGGTTCCAAAGAACCCGAACGCTTCACGAAGTTTATTTTCGATATAGCGTTTGTAATGGTCTTTCATAAGAGTACCATTGTTTGTAAACAAAACAAAGGTCGGAGGCTGAACGCCAACCTGAGTAGTATATAAAATCTTTAATCGTTTGTTCTTAACACTCTGAGGCGGGTTCATAACATAGGCATCATTGATAACCTTATTCAACAAACCTGTCGGAACACGTTTTATGCATTCGGCATAAACTTCGTTTGTTTTGGTAAATATAGTATTCAGTCGCTGGTGGGTTTTTGCGCTGATATAAATCTTCGGCACATAATCAAGAAATGGTATTTCATTGACAAGCTTCGCCTCAAACTTATTGATAGTATTGGCTTTTTTATCCTCTACCAAATCCCACTTGTTGATGGCTATAATCATACCTTTGCCTGCTTCCGTTATGATTGATGCAATCTTTTTATCCTGATCGGCAATTCCTTCAACCGCATCTATAACAAGAATTGCGACATCTGATTCGCGAATTGAACGGATAGCTCTGTCAACGGCGAACTTTTCAACACCGTAATCAACTTTTGCTTTCTTTCTTATACCTGCAGTATCAATAATAATGAATTCCTGATCCTGATAAGTCAGTTTACTGTCGATACTGTCCCTTGTTGTGCCTGAAACGTCAGAAACAATAACTCTGTTTTCGCCTAAAAGAGCGTTAACGATAGAAGACTTACCCGCATTAGGTCTTCCGACTATTGCTATCTTAATAATTTTTTCTTCCTCAGGCATATCTTCTTCAGCGATAAAATCTTCCGTAACCATATCAAGCAAATCGCCGACTCCGCCTGAACCGTGGAGTGCAGAAATCGCAACAGGATCACCTATTGCAAGCGCATAAAATTCGGAAGTCATAAGAGTTGCATTGTGAGAATCTATTTTGTTTACTGCTAAAAATACAGGTTTACCCGACTGTCTTAAAATATTTGCGATATCGTAATCTATCGGGTTTATCCCCTCTTTGCCGTCAACAATAAATACTATTTTATCTGCCTCATCACATGCAATCTTTGCCTGATCATAGATAGATACCATAATCTCGTCTTCATCACCCGGAATAATACCGCCCGTGTCAATAACAGTAAACTGTTTGTGCTGCCATTCGACATCAAAATAAATTCTGTCACGGGTAACCCCCGGCATATCATCAACAATAGACTGACGATTTCCGACAAGACGATTAACCAATGTAGATTTTCCTACATTTGGTCTTCCCACTATTGCAACTACTGGTCTTCTTTCCATAAAACCATTATAACATGGTAAAAATGTTAAATTACAGTTTAGGGGTAAATAAAAATATTGCTCCCCACCCTAACCCTCCCCAAGTTGGGGAGAGAACAGTTGTACAATTTTGAACAAAATTGCTACAAATGTGGGAGGGGAGTAATTAGATATATTTACCCCTATATTTACCCCCGCTAAACAATAATTTACAAATCTATATATTCTTTTGATGTAGAATGTTTCTATATACTAAAGGAATATAAAACATGGCAAAAACAAAGAAAAAAATAAAAGTAGCTTTCCCTCACATGGGGACAATATCAATAGCCTGGGCATCCGCACTCAGAAAAATCGGGGTAGAACCGCTTGTACCGCCATACACAAGCAAAAGAACACTGTCTTTGGGTACAAAACATTCGCCTGAAGCTATTTGTCTGCCTTATAAACTAATACTCGGCAACTTCATAGAAGCCATCGAAAATGGTGCAGATTATGTTGCAATGATTACATCTCCTGGTATTTGCAGACTTGGCGAATACGGAAACAACATAAAAGAAACTCTTTCCGATTTGGGCTACAAAGCTAACTATATCGAACTTTCTTTGTACGACGGGTTTAAAGGTTTGTACAGATTTTTAGTGGAGCTGACAGGAAAAAATAACCCTGTTCAAATAATCAGAACCCTTAATATCTGTATAAGAAAAATATTTGTTATTGACGAACTTGATACCGAACTTGCATATTACAGAGCAAGAGAAGTGAAACAGGACGAGGCTGAAAAGAACTACAAAAAAGCTCTTAATTTAGTAAAAAATGCTGATAAAACCTCTGACCTGAAAAAAGCGCTGAAGAAAGGGCTTGAAATTATTCGTTCAACAAAAATAGACGAAAACAGAGAAGTCTTAAACGTTGATATAACAGGTGAAATTTTCCTTGTTAACGACGAATTTTCAAACCAAAACTTAGAACGCGAACTCGGCAGAATGGGTGTTCAGACAAGAAGAAGTCTTACCGTAAGCAGCTTCTTAAAAGATGCGATTATTCCTAAAGCCTTCAGAAAAGGCGAAACCCACTTAGAACGTGCGGAAAGACTTGCAAAACCATATCTTATGCGCGATATCGGGGGTGACGCACTTGAATGTATCTCTGACGTTGCCTACGCTGATGAAAGAAAAATTGACGGTATTATCCACATAAGTCCGTTCACATGCATGCCTGAAATTATGTCACAAAACATCTTCCCTGCAATGAGAGAAGACTGTGATGTTCCTATTTTAGCACTCATTATGGACGAACAAACAGGCAGAGCAGGATATATCACAAGATTAGAAGCCTTCGTTGACCTTATGAGAAGAAAAAAACGCAAGAGTAAACTGGGGGATAAATTAGAGAATAAAGGGGTAAGTGAAGAAGAAACCCTTACGACAAACAACTAATAATTATTTCGGAGAGAGAAAAAAATGATAGAGAAAATTGCTGTATTTTGTAAAAATTTAATAGATTGGTTTAAGTCAGACAGATGCTTTGTTTCATATTTTATAAAAGCGTTCCCTCTGGCAAATAATTTTATGTTACTGACAATATTATTGATGTCAATTTTCATTATCTCTATGTATATGGTAATTGCGGGACAAACAGGAATAAACAGTGTTCTGTCATTACTGATAGTTATAATGTTATCCTCTGCTTTCGGGGCAGGGTTCTTCCACAGTATCAGACATAACGCTGATAATGCTGATAACCCTGATAACAAAATTACGGTAAAATCATCGTTTGAAACCTTTTATGCAGGAATAGGAGAATATTATTTATCCTTCTTTGGTATGTTTCTTCTGTTCTTTGTTATGGCAACCCTCGTAATAATAGCTACCTTCTTTATTGCGGATAAACTGCTCTGCGGTATAGAACAGTTAGGAATAAGCCCGAACGACTTTTTCCTTATCCTTGCCGCACCTAACCAAATGGATACCATTATGGATAATCTTAATGCCGTTCAACAGGGACATCTTAAAGCATGGTGCAGATTCTTCCTGTTCACTACTCAGGCATTTACTTTCCTGATTATGCTCTGGATACCTGAAAAAATTTATACAAAAAAACATTTCTTTATCTCACTCTTTACCTCAATAAAGAAGATCTTCACAGATTTTCCGAACGCTCTTTGCGTGTATCTGATGATAATGTTTTTAAACTATATTCTGGCAATATTTATCGTATTGCTCAGCCCGTCTAAGTTTATAGCCTTCCTGCTGAATATTTGTTCACTCTATTTGTTAATACTGAATTTTTATGCAATCTTCCTGTATTACAAACACAAATTCACCGAACCTGAACAAAACGGCTGGATAGCATAGTGGTAAGGGGTAAATAATAATTCAAATAAAAAACAGGTTAAACTATTAAGTTTAACCTGTTTTTATTATCAATAATATCTATTTTACTGATCCTTTTGAAATAGCTTCTGCAGACTCCATAAGACATTTGAATGCAGCTTTCACACCGTCTAAAGTCATAGGATAAGAACAAATATGACCGTCTTCCAACACTAAAGGATTTGTTGAAACGGTAACACCGCAACCTTCGCCTTCCCCTAATGGTTTATCTATATGAAGTACCCTTTCTCTAGGGCATACAACTTCCCCTGCGGTATTTTTAAGTTCAGGACGAACAGACGTAGAAAAATAAACAGTGTCTTTATCTAAAGGTTTTAACTTATCACCTTTACCAAAAGATTTTATAAAATCAACAATTTCTTTTCCTAATTCTTTTTTTTCTGCTTTGGAAAAGTCACTTAAAACTCTTCCTTCGCCAATAATTGCTCTGTAACCGTCTTTAAAAGCACCTGCGCCTGCACCTACTTGTTCTGATAATAATATTGCCTTCATCACACACTCCTTATATTTATATTGCTGGTATTTATAAGGAAGGACAACATTTTTAATTGCCTGTTATTTTAAATAGCATACATAAAAATTTACAATAGAAAAAATATAGAATTAAACTGAGTTATGATAATATTATCTTTAAGGTAATAATTATGCAAAAGAAAAAAGTAATAGCAATAGCAGGTCCTACTGCAAGCGGAAAAACAAAGCTTGCAATAGAGCTTGCCCATAAACTTAACGGTGAAATAATCTCTGCCGATTCAAGACTTGTTTACAAAGGTTTTGATATTGCAACCGCAAAACCAATCATGGAAGAAAGAGAAGGAATCCCGCATCATATTATAGATATCGTTGAGCCTGAATACGATTATTCTGTTGCAGAATTTAAAAAAGATGCCTCAGCAAAAATAGACGAAATTATTTCAAGAGGTAATACCCCAATAGTCGCAGGCGGGACTGGCTTATACTTCAGAATTCTGCTTGAAAACTATGCACTTCCTAAAA
The DNA here is from genome assembly GCA_024695725.1 of Cyanobacteria bacterium RUI128. The sequence goes on from JAILHQ010000065.1 coordinate 12,927, forward strand.
TTGACTGCAAGCCTGAACTCAGAGCAGAATTAGAGAAGGAAACCAAAGAAGATTTGTATAACGAACTAAAAGAAAAAGATCCCGTATATGCAGAAAAAGTACACCCTAACAATAAAGTAAGGCTGGTAAGAGTGCTTGAAGTAATAAGGACTCTAAACAAACCGTTTTCCGAAGCCTGCGGACTGAAAGAACCGGAATATGATGTCGAATGGATATTCCCGCAGATAGACTCAAGAGAGGTTCTTTACGACAGAATAAACAAACGTGTCGATATTATGATGGAAAACGGCGTTGTTGATGAAACAAAATCCCTGTTAAAAAAACATGGCAGAATAAAAAATCTTGTCGGTACAATAGGATACCAGGAAATTATTGAATATTTAGACGGGAAATGCTCATTAGAAGAAGCCGTTGAAACTCTCAAAATGAACACACGAAGATACGCAAAACGTCAACTGACATGGTTTCGCAGAACACCGGAGCTTGGAGTAAATATATAAATTAGCCCTTTAGCAATTCTTCTGACAGTTCGCCGAATTTAGCTATTGAGAGAGATTCCCCTCTTATGTTTTCGTCGATATTTAATCTTTCCAGAACGGTTTTCACCAGATTTTTATCAAACCCGTTATTCACCAGGCAGTTTTTAATATTCTTCCTTCTCTGAGAAAATCCTGCTTTTAGCACCCTACGGAAATGAGAATAATTACTCAATTCTAACCTCGGTTTTTCGTTAATTTTCAAACCGACAAGTGCAGAATTAACCTTCGGCGCAGGGTAAAACGACTTTCTTCCTACTAATCTTATAATCTCACATTCTGTCCAGAACTGAGCCAATATGGTCAGTAAACCATACTGTTTAGAAGGACTGTTTTCATTTGCAACCATTCTGCGTGCAACTTCCTCCTGAACCATAAGAACAACTTCCGAAATCGAGTTTCTGTTTTTATTTTCTAAATCATCAATTTCACCCAACAGATGAGAAACGATAGGTGCGGTAATATAGTAAGGTATATTTGCAACAACCTTAATTTTTTCGCCGTTATTTTCCTCCTGAACGAGGGCATGAAGATCCGTCTTCAAAATATCGTTATGAATGATTTTCAGGTTATCACACTCAAGTTTGTTCAGCTCTTTTATTGCCTCTTCATCAAGTTCTACCGCAATAACTTTTTTCGCTTTTTTAACCAGCTGTTCGGTTACGAAACCAACTCCGGGGCCGATTTCCAGAACGGTATCATTTTCAGATATCTGAGCATAATCAAGTATCTCATCAATAACTTCTGAATTAATCAAAAAGTTTTGACCAAGCCTTTTTTTTGTTCTGAAATATTTTGCACGCTCAAATAAATTCATATGTTATATTATAATACAAAGGTGGGATAAATATTCCGTAATGGAAAAACGCAGAGATATGAACGATAATACTAATATGAAAACAAGATATATTGCTCTGGTGGACTGTGATTCTTTTTTTGTTTCCTGCGAACAGGCAGACGATCCGAAACTGAAAGATTCCCCGACCTGTGTTGTTTCAGGCCCGAACGGTTGTGTTATTTCACTATCAAAAGAAGCGAAGCAGATGGGTATCCGTATGGGTATGCCCCTGTTTATGGCAAAAAAAGAGTTCCCTAACGCAAACTATGTCTGCGCCGACCACGACAAATATCACAGCTATTCAAAAAAAGTTATGGCATGCCTGAACGATTTCAGCCCTGATATAGAAGTCGTTTCCGTTGATGAAGCGTATATCGATTTAACCGGTACGCAGAGATTGTTCAAGAAATCTTATGTAGAAATCGTAAAAACAATACGCGAGGTTATAAAAGAAAAAACCGATATACCTGTATCGATAGGGCTAAGCCACTCTAAAATGCTTGCAAAACTTGCAAGCGACAAGGCAAAAAAAACAGGCGGAATTTTCCGAATAGGAAAACATAATCTCAACGCCGTTCTTGCTCACACTGATATTGACGAAGTTTGCGGGATAGGAAAAGCCAACTCTGTTACCATGAAACGGGAAGGGATACTTACTGCTGCAGAATTTATTGCCAAAGATGATGCCTGGCTGAAATCAAAATTGGGGGTAAACGGAGTTGAACTAAGACACGAACTGCTTGGGGAATGTGTTTCAAAAGTCAGCAGTAAATACGAACCCCCAAAATCTATACAAAGCACTTCCGTCATAGGGGAAGGAACTTTTTCCGACGATTTGCATATTATAAAAATGGAAATTTCAAAACATATCCATTCTGCCTGTTCAAGAATGAGATATCACGGGGGTAAATGCAAGATTATCGGACTTATTTTAAAAAGAAAAGATTTTGTTTCGTTCTTCGATAAAAAAGTTTTGATTAAACCGACAGATTTTGAACTTACCGTACAAAAAGCTGTAAATGAACTTCTGCCGAAACTTTATCAGGAGGGGATACTTTACAGAGGAACAGGTATCGTTCTGGAAAACATTTCCTACGGCGGAGAACAGTTATCACTCTTTGACGACGGAGATAACAGAGAGGAAAACCTGAGCAGATGTATTGACAATATTGAAAAAAGGTTTGGAAAAAATTCAATAAGAACAGGGTTCTAGAATTAAACTATTGCAAAAACTTAATATATTGCAAGCCGGCGATACATAATAGTATAATGCGTAATAACATTGTTTTTAGATTAAAGAAGGATAGATAATTATATGAAGAAATTTTTATTACTTACCTCAGTTGTATTACTGTTTTTCCTGGGGTTACATCATACAGAGGCAGCCGATTCTTATGCGACAGAAGTGAGAGCAAGTCACATTCTTGTTTCTAACGTGTATCAGGCAGAACAAATCAGAAAAGATATCATAGACGGAAACGGCACCTTTGAAACCTATGCAAAACTTTATTCAAAATGTCCTTCCGGTCAAAACGGAGGAGATCTCGGATATTTCAGACGCGGTCAGATGGTTCCACAGTTTGAAGTTGCAGCCTTTAATCTGCCTGTAGGCGAAATTTCCAAACCTGTATGGACTCAGTTCGGATGGCATTTGATTAAGGTAACGGACAGAAGATAAAATGAGAACTTACGTCATAACAGGTTCAACATCAGGTATAGGCGAAGCGCTTACAAACTATTTCTGCAAAGATAATATCGTTTTTGCAGGTTATCGTTCTGAAGAAAAAGCGGAAAAACTTAAACAAATTTCCAATAATATTATTCCGTTTTATGTTGATTACGCCAAGCCTGAAACTATATCAGGTGCAGTTGAATTTATAAAATCTAAAACTGATAAAATAGATACTCTCATAAATGTAGCAGGATGTGTCGTAGCGGGAGCCTTTGAAAACATTCCGATTGATGAACTGAAAAGACAGTTCAATGTAAATGTTTTTGGCGCGGTTGAGCTCTCTCAAGGGTTGGTTCCGATTTTGAATGACGGCAAAATTGTCAACATAAGTTCTATGGCAAGCTACGGAATCTTTCCGTTCATTTCGCCCTACTGTTCTTCAAAACGAGCACTGGATATCCTGTTTAATTCATTTATGCTTGAGAATAAACGGAATATCAAAGTAGTTTCCGTAAAACCGGGTGTTATTGCAACCCCTCTCTGGTCAAAGTCTATCAAAGAAAACGAAAACACGATAAACAACTGCACCGATTACGTTAACGAATCAAATTATCTTAAAGATAACGCTCACAAAAACGAAAAAAGCGGACTGAGTGTGGATAAAGTCGTTCAGAAGGTTGTAAAAATAGATAAGATGAAAAATCCTAAACCGTCATACTGTGTCGGGTTTGATGCAGTCGCTGCATCTGTAGTTTCTAAACTGCCTCAGGGTTTACTAAACAAAATTATCAAACTAAAAGTTGACCGATTACGATAATTTTTGTTTATAATAAAAGTATGTTCAAATACTATAAAAAATACGTTCCATATTTATTTATTTTACCGGCAATGGTAATATTGACCGTATTTTTCTTTATTCCGTTCTTTCAGACAATCGGATTAAGTTTTTACGATTATTCAAACAGTATTTATAACCCGTCTTTTGTGGGTTTGCAGAATTATACAAACATTCTGCATTCGGGTTTGTTCTATAAGGTTATGGGAAACACCTTTTTGTTCCTGATATTGGCTGTTCCGTTTCTGGTTATTTTCCCTCTGTTTTTGGCAGTGCTTATAAACCAAAAAATACGCGGAATAACCTTATACAAGATTTTGATTTACCTTCCGGTAATCGTTTCAATAGTTGTTGCGGCAATAGCGTTCAAGTGGCTTTACGCACAAGAAGGTATCTTAAACTATTTTGTAACCATGTTCGGGTTAAAACCGATAGGCTGGCTTACCGATTCAAGGTTCTCGATGCTTTCTGTTGCCATAGTAACGATATGGAAAGGGGTCGGATACTATATGATGATATATCTTGCCGCACTTATGAGCGTACCTCAGGAATTGTACGAAGCCTGCGATATTGACGGTGCAAATTTTCTTACAAAACATCTGACCGTAACTATCCCGCAAATACTTCCTACTATTGCGTTAGTGTCCACTATAAGTATCATTTCAGCAATGAAGGTTTTCGTTGAAATATACGTAATGACAAAAGGCGGACCTCTCAATTCAAGCAAAACCATTGTTTATTATATTTATGAAAGAGCCTTTGAAAACCTCGACTTAGGCTACGCATCAGCACTTGCTGTCGTGTTGCTTGTTGTCATTATGATTTTCTCTCTGATAAATATTTTTGTATTTGAAAAAGACAAATATCAGATATAACACAAAAAAAGAGATACCCTTTCAGGTACCTCTTTTCTTTATTATAAGAATTTGATTATTCTTCGTCTTTAGTTTCTTTTGGCTCTTCTGCCTTTGGCTCTTCTGCCAGAGCTTCTTCCTTAGCTTTCTTTGCGCCTGCTTTCTTTTCAAAGACGATTTTTTCATCCTTGAGCTTAAGCAGAATAATATCACCCGGTTCATACGCGTTGGTCAGAATTTCTTCAGCGAGTTGATCTTCAATCTTACGCTGAATTAATCTTCTCAACGGTCTTGCACCGTAAGCCTCAGAATATCCGTCTTTAGCCAAGAAATCTTTAACTTCATCAGTAACCTCGATCGAAAGTTCTCTTTCAGATAATCTCTTGAACAAGTCTTTCATCATAAGGTCAACAATTTCTCTGATTTCTTCCTTATTCAGGTGGTTAAATACGATAATATCGTCGATACGGTTCAAGAATTCAGGTCTGAACGCCTTCTTCAATTCTTCATTAACTGTATCTTTAAGTTTTTCGTACTTATCCTTACTTGCATTTTCAGCCGTTGTGAAACCAAGTTTACCCTGAGTTGTTATCATACTTGCACCAACGTTAGATGTCATAATGATAACGGTATTCTTGAAGTTTACGTGGCGGCCTTTAGCATCTGTCAGACGACCGTCATCAAGAATTTGCAACATGATATTGAAGATATCAGGGTGCGCTTTTTCGATTTCATCAAAAAGAATAACAGAATAAGGTTTCTTTCTGATAATTTCTGATAAGTGTCCGCCATCGTCGTATCCTACATAACCCGGAGGAGAACCAATCAATTTTGCAGTTGAGTGTTTTTCCATAAATTCGGACATATCGACACGAACCATGTTATCTTCAGAACCAAACATAGCTTCAGCCAAAGCTTTAGCCAACTCAGTTTTACCGACACCGGTAGGACCTGAGAAAATGAAACTTCCGATAGGTCTGTTCGGAGCCTTCAAACCGACTCTTGCACGTCTGATTGCTTTAGAAATTGCCGTAACAGCGTCGGACTGACCGATTACACGGTTGTGAAGAGTATCTTCAAGTTTGAGCAATCTTTCACTTTCGCCTTCAGTCAGCTTAGTAACAGGAACACCTGTCATTACTGAGATAACTTCCGCAACATCTTCTTCGGTAACAACCGGCTTGTTAGCTTCGTTATCCTTCTTCCACTGTTCGGTAACTTCTCTGATTTTATCCTTCATATTTTCTTCGTCATCACGCAGAGATGAAGCTTTTTCAAAGTCTTGGTTTTTGATAGCTTCTGTTTTTTCTTTAACAATTTCTTTTAATTGTTTATCAAGTTCTCTGCCTTCAGGACAAAGTGAGCTGACTTTTAATCTTACCTTAGAGCTTGCTTCGTCAAGTACGTCGATAGCTTTGTCAGGTAAGAATCTGTCAGTTACATACTTAGATGAAAGTTTTGTTGCAGCGATAACTGCCTCGTCTGAAATTATCAAACCGTGGTGTTCTTCATATTTGAACTTCAAACCTCTGATAATTTCAAGAGTTTCATCTATAGTAGGTTCGTCAATAATAACTGATTGGAAACGTCTTTCAAGTGCAGAATCTTTTTCGATATACTTTCTGTATTCGTCTAAGGTTGTTGCACCGATAACCTGAATTTCACCTCTTGAAAGAGCAGGTTTTAAGATATTTGCTGCGTCGATAGCACCTTCAGCAGCACCTGCACCGATAAGAGTGTGCATTTCATCGATTACGAGGATAACATTTCCTGATTGTCTGATTTCGTCCATAATTTTTTTAAGACGTTCCTCAAACTCACCTCTGTATTTTGTACCTGCAATAAGCAAGCCCATATCCAGCTGGATAACTTTCTTGCCGTCTAAGATATCAGGTACTTCGCCGTTAACAATTCTTGTAGCAAGACCTTCAGCAACAGCTGTTTTACCTACACCCGGTTCACCTAAAAGAACAGGGTTGTTTTTGGTTCTTCTTGCCAAAATTTGTATAACTCTTTCAATTTCTTTATCACGACCAACAACAGGGTCTAATCTTTGCTCAGATGCAGCGAGTGTCAGATCAGTACCGTATTCATCAAGGCTAGGAGTTTTAACCTTAGATGCACTTGATGATGAAGATGATGACGAGCTGCCACTTGAACTGCCTGATGTAGTTGTAGACTTAGATTCGCCCAGCATCTTAACAACATTGGTTCTAATCTTGTTGAGATCAACACCTAAATTTTCCAAAACTCTTGCAGCAACCCCTTCGCCTTCACGAATAAGACCTAACAGCAAGTGTTCTGTTCCGATATAGTTATGACCTAATTGTCTTGCTTCATCCCAGGACAATTCCAGTACTCTTTTTGCTCTTGGGGTAAACGGTATTTCTACCGCTACAAAACCTGAGCCGCGGCCGATAATTTTTTCGACTTCAACACGAGCATCTTTAAGGTTTACGCCCATTGACTTCAAAGTCTTTGCGGCAACACCGGTTCCTTCACCGATTAAACCAAGTAAGACCTGCTCTGTGCCTACAAAATTATGACCAAGTCTGCGTGCCTCTTCCTGAGCCAGCATTATGACTTTTATAGCCTTTTCTGTAAAACGTTCGAACATTACTCTCTCCTATTTATATGCGCATACTTGTATAATACATAAAATCTACTAATATATCAAGTAGGTTCGGGGATTTTTTATGAACTATTTTTTCTGTATTCATTCAAATCACGATTTATGTATTCGGTTAATTTTTCAGAAACATCTTCCCAGGTTCTTCTGTCCTGTTGTTTGATAATAGTAACGGAAGGATACCACTCTGTCTTTTTATCGTTATCAAACCAGCGCCAGTCAGGTGCGTGACACAATAACAGATAGGTTTTTACCCCCATAGCTCCCGCAAGGTGAGCCAATGCCGTATCTACCGTTATAAGAATGTCAATATTCTTAAGCGCAGCAGCAGAATCGGAAAAGTCCTTCAGATGCTTTGACAAATCTTCAATCTGAGGATATTTTTTGCACATATCGAAAATATCCCCGAACTGGAAGGAGTAGTATTTTATCCCCTCCAAATTCATAATATTTCTGAAATAGTAAGGCGCATCAATTGTACGGTAAACCGCATCACGGAGCCCCATACCTTTTGCACGCCAGTTTAAGCCTATCTTCAGATTATCGTTTTCAAAAAAGTTCTTCTTAAACATATCCGTCTTACGTTCATTTGCCTGAAGATAGAACTCTTTAGACGGAATATTGTGGAAACTCTGATGCAGCAAATAAGGCAAATCCATTACCATTGCAAACTTATCAAATTTCACACGTTCTTCATCCGATATAATTTTCAGATTAGGATTTTCCTCTGTTTCATAGTTAGGTTTCAGCAAATTTAACAAAACAGGGGGAACTGCATAATAAACCGTTTTAAACTTTTTAGCAACAAACGGAAGATATCTTGATATCATTATATTATCGCCAAAACCCTGTTCTGATGCAACAAACAAGGTCAAATCAGGATACTCTTTCCCATCCCATAAACATCTGCTGTATATGTCGCGATTTTTCTGGGCAGAACGTCTTTTTTTGTAGTGTTTATAACCTAAACGCAGTTTTCTTTCACTGAAATATACCGTTCCGAGGGTATAGTTATAGTTTTTATCTACAGCCTCCGATTCTGATTTTAATTTGCTCAGATATTTTTCTGCGTTTACCAAATCTTCGGACTGTTTACAGCAGACACCGAGATTATAAAAAGCACTCTTACTTCCTGAACGGGCAGACTTTTTAAAATATTCTTTTGCTTTTTCATAATCGTTGTTTATACATTCTTCCAGCAAGCCTATCATATTGAACATTTTAGAATTATTAGAGAATAGTTCCTTCATCTTTTCTCCGGTAGTTCTTGCCTCTTCTTCCATACCTGCAACAATGTATCTGATTAATAATTCGGAATAAGAATCAATATCCCCGTATGCGCTGTTGTACATTTTGGCAATACGTATTGATTCTTCGTAAAAATCAAGTTTTTCGTATGACTTCATACAATGTTCATAAAACTCTTTTTTCGGGAAACGCTTTATAAGCTCTTCATACTCAACTGCAGCCAAATCAAATTTATGCGCCAGATAATTTACGTTTGCAAGAAACTCAAGTGTTTCATACGATTTCTTCAGGTCAAAAGATTTTCTCACGTAAACGGAGGCTAAAGGATAATTGCCAAAAGCAACATAAATTTGCCCGACTTCAAGGTATGCATCAGCATCATCGCCGATATCACTCAACACCTGAAATATGCAGTCCTGAGCCCTGTCAATCAAACCTTTTTTAATATTGTCTTTTGCCGAATCTAAAAGTTTTCTTATCTTATAGTCCATTTTCAGTAAATTCCTTTAACTTTTCGTATAATTTATCCATTTCCGCAAACCAGTGCACCCTGTCTTGCTGTTTCAAAATTCTGACAGAACTGTACCATTCCGTAGTTTCCGTATTTTCAAACCATCTCCAGTCTGAACAGTACGGAATTAACAAATATGATTTAACACCCAAAGCACCTGCAAGATGCAAACAGGATGTGTCAACGGATATCATCAAATCAAGATTTACCAGGGCTGATGCCGTATCATCAAAGGTTTGCAGTTCTGATTTTAAATCTGTTATCTGAGGATATTTTTCTGTTGCATCAAATATATCGTCTAACTGAAAAGAGTAGAATTGAACGTTTTCCAGCTCAAACAGTTTTTTAAAATAATCAATATTTATCGTTCTGTTTATAGCCGAGCGCATACCGACACCGCCTGCTTTCCAGCACAATCCGACCTTAAGTTTGTCAGTCTGAAAATATTTTTTGTTAAAATACTCTTTTTTATCTTCGTCAAAAACCAGATACCCGTCAGAGAACGGAATATGATTAAAATCTATCTTCAGAAAATACGGTAAATCTGTGGTTGGAACATAGGTATCATAATCGCCGACTTCACCAATACTTCCATAAAACTCAATCATCGGATATTTGTTTTTTGGGTAACTTCTTTTGAAGATATCAAGACAATTTTCACGTGCAACAACTTTAACCGTTTTGAATTTATCCGTCAAAAACGGCAGATATCTCATGTACTGAATATGATCCCCATAGCCCTGATCGCAATACAGCATCAGGGTTCCTTCAGGTCTGTCCGAACCGTCCCAGACTTCCTTGTTCACACCTTCCAAATCGGGAGCCGGATCTCTTTTCATAAAATATTTATATCCGTTTTCCAAATCTTTTTTAGTCAGATATAAGGTTCCGAAAGATGCCTGTTCATGCACGTCCTGAGGTGCATATTCCATATGTTTTTTATAACATCTTTCAGCATCATCAAATCGTCCGACCTTCTGATAACTTACTGCAAGATGGTAATATGCAGATTTTGAACCGTTCTCAATAGCGGTTATGTAACATTCCTGAGCCAATTCTTCATTACAGTCGGTAAATTCCTGCAAAGTACCCGCTATTATCCACAAAGCACTCGACTTCGGAAATAACTGAATAGCTTTCGCACAGGTTGTTTCAGCCTCTTTTATATTACCGATATCTATACAGCTCTGGGTTAACCTTATAAGAGATGACTCCATATCGGGGTGTTTCTCGTAAAACTTCAGAGCATAAGCGTGAGCAAAATTATACATTTTCAGTTCATTGAAGGCCTGAATAATTCTTTCGAAGATTTTTGCACTGTCCTTGTCGTACTTGAACAATTCTTCGTACAAAATAACCGATTCATCAAATTTTCTCAGCTTATACTTACAGAACGCCAGTGCCGCAACCGTTGGTGCGGTTTTACGTTTGTCGTAAGCCTTTTCTAATATACGTTCTGCGCCTTTATATTTCTTCTGCTTTATATACAACCTGCCCAAAAAAGCCTGAACAATATCATTGTTAGGATTTTTGGCAAGTATTTCAAGATATATCTTTTCAGCCGCAGTAAACTCATTCTTTTTAATCAAAAGATTAGCCTGCGACAGTAATTTTGTATCAATCATAGTACTATGTAATTCCGAATACATAGTAACATTTTTAAAACCGTTTCGTCAATCAACCTTATATTGTATATTCTAATCTTTTGACGTTACATCAAAATTTTCGCCTCTGGTGGCTTTTGGCTTTCTAGCACCATCATAAGCATCTGCAGGTCTGATATTGTAAGTAGGGTTATAATATTCACGATACTTGCCGCCTGCTTTTGCATCAGCTATAGCCTTTTCTTTATCCTGAACGAGAGCTTCTCTTTGTTTAACAATATCGTCAGGAATGTGATATAACGCCATTACACCGTCAGGTGCGGTTGTTTGGTCTAATACGATATCTTTACCGAATTTTCCGCCGTCATCACATCTGATAAAGTATTCATCACCGTCGTTATAAACTTTATAAACGTTTTTATCTTCAGGATTGATATTTCTGAATTCTGTTCCGACGTCGAGTGATATTTTACCTTTTGGTCCTTTCAGATAAATGCTTTGCAATGTAAGCTTGTTAGGAACAAGGTTTTCGACTTTTTCTTTAGGATTTGTAGTAATACCGTTAGGGTTGAAGACAGAAATGTTCATTGCTCCGTTTGTTGCGTGAGAAATTATCGCAGAGCAACCCTTTCCGTTTGTTGCAACCTGTTTGTCTAACTTGTATAAAGTACCGTTGTTCAGAGCTTCCATTCTGTTCATATCATCATCTTTTCTTGCTCTGAAGATATCTAAAATACTATCTCTGTATTCAGCAATATCTTTACGGTAGTTAGGATTTATGTTTTTACCGTTTTCGTCCTTAATAACTTCAACTTCTGCATGATTCAGAGGCGGACGGTTTTGAAGGTGTGTGTTTTCGCACTTTTCTTCATAACCTGTCTGACCGAATTCGTCACCTTCGAGCAGAGTAGGGTTACCCGGTAATGCACCTAAGTATCTCATAATTATTCTTGTCTTTGTACGTCCGACTTCTGTTGCTTTTGCATCAACTCTGTTTCTGTATTCAAGCAGAGTCTTTTCATCAAGAAGTCCCTTGATTCCATGTACTGCAGATGCCTGATCGTAAAGGATATCAAATGCATCCGGAATAGGTTTTGTACCAAAACCTTCTTTTTCATTCGTTTTCTTGAGAGAATCAGGAAGTTTATGATTTACTCGGAAGTTAATGTCTTCCTGTCTTTCGAACGGTTTATTAAGCATTTCAGGCTCATTTTTGTAATAATGACCGTTTACAACTTCAGCTAAAGATTGAGATAAAGCAGTATAAATGCGATTATATTTTGCTTCTGATTCTCTGTATTTAGCTTGTTTTTCTTCTTCACTTATATCGGTTCTGTAACTTATAGCAGCTTTTTCTTCATTCAGCATTTTTTCATTTACGATACCGATACTGCCTCTGATTAATTCACCGTTTGCAATTGCCTTAGGGCTGACATTATTGAAGTAATCATCACTTTCATTGATTTTATCCCAGCCTGCAGGACTGATATCTTCATCTTTCATGATATCATTCATTATTTTGTAAGCAGTAACCCTGTGATCGTGATTTGCTTTGTTATTCAAATCGGTATGGAAAAGACTCATATCCAGTGATAAACAGTGAACAAGTCTTGGTTTATCGTGGTTACTTGCAAAGGTATATGAATTTCTCTTGTAATCGATAGGTTTTTCAGCAAATCTTTCAAGAGAACTTTCTAACTGTTTAACTCTTGACTCATCATTGTCGCCAACCTTGTCGTCACCGTTGATGAAGTCACGTGAGAACATATAGGTAATTCCGTCAAAGAAGTATGAATAGTTTGCCTCTGACGTAATGCCTGCCAAATCAAGCAGTGAACCTATTGCTTTACCTTCGCTGTCATAAATCACATCACTTGCATCTTTTGGTCTTGTTTTACCTAAGATTTTGTTAACGTCAGTGATTTCTGCTACGGTATAAGAATTTCTGTTTTCTGATTTAATGGCTTTATCCATATCGCCCCAGAAAATAATATCGTTGTTCCAAGCGGTATCAAATCTCTGATTACCGTTGTTTACCGAATCAAAGTCTGCAACGTCTTTTGCTGCGTCAAAACGCCAGTCTAAACCTAAGCCTGACTTATCAAGCATAACTTCAGCCATCTTGAGGGTATTAGCATTTGTACGGGCAAAACGTGTATAGATTGATTTTGCCATGAAATCAATTTCAGCATCGTTTGAAGATAACTTGTTAACACCTTTTTTCAGTTTGTTAACAATCTGATTTGCCTCATCAGCCTGACTGTCACCGTTTACACCCATATATGAAAGTGTACCGTCTTTAGTCATCTGATCGTAATCGTAAGCAATTTCACCGCCTGCAATATGTTTGTGACCTGCCTTCGGCATCAATCCCATTGTTACCGCAAATCTTGCAATATCCTGACCTACAAGAGGTATCAAATACTTACCGTATTCAGTCATATTGCCGTCTTTATCAAATAATTTTTCTTTTGAATTAATATCTACCTGTTTCAGTACCTTATCAGCAAACTGTTTGATATCTTTAGTAAAGATGTCGTTCATTTTGTTGTAAGTTTTTGCATATTCCTCAGGAACCTGATAAGTAGAATCATTCATTGCGTCGTATCTTGACTGACCAACGTGATCTCCGTCAGGAGAAAGCTTTGACAGATAAGGAGATGACAGAGCACCCTGTGCATCAGGCGCAAACTCTATTGAATCTAAAGGCAGACTCATGAGTGATGCGGTAATTGCCTCGTCATAATTTTCGTAATGAGATCTAGGCATTTCATAATTGTCATCATAAACGTTCTGAACTACTTCTTTTGAAACTCTTATATCGTCAGGTAATTTAGGATTTTCAGGGTTTTGAGAGTTCAGAATACTTGTAATTCTTTCATAAGCCTTATTCGGATTATCCGATAATTCACCTATTGTCTTAGCAAAGTATTCAGTCAGGGTATCTCTTACGAGAGCCGTTCTGTACTTAGCAACCTGAGTTGCCATATCTCGAACCTGACAGTTACCTCTGCGCATTCTGTCCATTTCCTGTGCACGTTTTACAGGGTTCTTTTCAGATGCCAAAAGTTCAATATCGTAATTTGAAGTAAAGTAATTGTACTTAACCATATCGGTATAAGCATTCCAGCAGACAAATCCGCCTTCTGTTTTCTTACCGATTTCAATACCGGATAAAGCACCGATAAATCTTGTACCTTCAGGAGAGTCTATTTTTGATTGTTTTGGACGTAATTTATTTACTTCGTTAAAGCTTCTGATATTTCTCTTTATTTCTGTAGGATTAACCTCGAAATAATAAGGAATTTCCGTGTCATTATGGTTGTTTATACCAAGTTTATTGCCATCCTGATTTAATTTTGCATAACCTTCAATCAGATTATTCTTATCAAATTTTTGATGTTCTGAAACTAATGAATTATCGAAAATCTGGAAATAAGTCGGTTTGTCAGGATTATAAGATTTGTTCTTCTTATCCGTATTATAAGTACCGTCACCGTTATCAATAATTTCAAACGGGCAGTTAACTATTTTACTGCTCAGATTTTGATAATTTTCAGGAACGACACCTAAGTTAAGAGCGCCGTCTTGTATGCCTGACATTCTGAAGAAGTAATATTCAGGCGGTTTTTCTTCGTTGTCCATCCATTTTATCGCACGCTGGAAGTGAATACCCTGAAGCCCTTCAGATGAGAACGTACCGTCATCTATAATGTTCATACCGAGGCTTCCGGCTTTCCTTTGGAGTGATTTATAGTTGTTTATGTTACCTAACTTTCCGCAGGTTAACATATTGTTTTCAGGCCAATACATGTGAGAAGAAGCATTATCTCCGCCCCACATAGGAGTTGTAATCAAACGTTTGCAGCCTGCTGCACGCAATTCAGGAAGTTTAGCCTCTAAACCTGCCATCTTACCGCCCATTCTGTTAGAGAAGGTTCTGTTTGCACTGCGGAGCTTGTCTGCAATTTCCTGTTTTTCAACAAAATCAGGTTCGTGAATTTCACCCGTATTAGGTTCTGTGAACCCGTGATGTACATATCCCGGAGCAAATGAATCAGGAATACCCAAATACATCGGGCCCTGAATAGTAACAGAAGTGCCTTTTCTTGTAACTATTGTACATCCGTCAGGTTCGTTGTTATCTTCTTTCGGGTATGCTACAACCTTACCCGTATTCTTGTCTTTCAATACCATTCTGTATCCGAAAGGTTGGTCTTCCTCTAAGTCTAAATCATAGGCAGGATCTACCACGACACCGCCTTTTACCACATCAGCTTTATAAAACGGCTCCATTCTGCCGTCAGCACCTTTTTCTATGAAAAAGTTCTTCTTATCGTCGATTCCGACTCTAAAAAACTGGACTTCACAGTCATACTTTGAAGAATCATACATACAATTAAATTCGTATGCCTGAGCTCCCGTTTCAGTCTTCTTGTGTTGATGCCCCTGAAAAGCTACACTTTTAACCTGATGCGATTTATTAATTTCCATGGAAAGACACTCCTTATCTGATATTTATAAGAAACTTATAAACGCAAATTTTTGCTATCATGCTAATACTATATTAATAAAAATTTACAATATTGTAAAGAAATTTTAAAGCATAAAAAAAAGACCTTGTTATCAAGGTCTGTCCGTTTAAATAAGAAGAGAGAGCTTTATACTTTTATAAAGTATCCGACATTCAAAAATTTGCCTTTTTGGAAGGATAAATTTAACATTTTGTTACAATAAATTAATTATGCAAAACACATGCCCTTAAAGGGTTTCCCAAAATTTCACTGTTTGCAATATTTTGGCAAATATATACTTTTGCTATACGGTTTTAAGGTGAGTTTTCAGAGCAAAATTTAGACTGCATTGCTCAGATTTTTCTTCAGAATTGTCCAAAAAGAAATATGTTTATTTTTTTGAGCTTCTTTATGTTTTTTCTCATAAAATTTGCTTATTTCTCTGTCTTTTATAGATTCCACAGTTGGAACATTATGTTCAACCGGAATAAATAAAAACGGCACAAGCTCTTTATGATATCCTTTTCTTTGTTCTTTATCTATATAAGAAGTGTCACGATTTATTATCTCATCTGCTGACAACTCCGATTGTTTTGAAGCAGAACTGTATTCTCCGTTAGCTTTTTGTTCCGAATAAAACTTTTCTTTTACGATTTTTTTATCATTTTTACTTTTCCAAAACATCAGTCTGTCAACTATGAGAGTTCGTTTTTCGACTTTTTCATCAGGCTTTGAAAAGTCACGACTCTTTGTATAATAATAGTCGTGCCTGTCCAATTCGGGAGATATATAACTCCTTGTTTTAATCATTTTTACCTGATACGGAGAGCTCCCTTTAGAATTTTGTAAAAGCTGATACCCTAACATTCTGTTTTTTATTGCAAATGCGGTAACCTGAACTTTTTTGATATCCATGAATACCCTCCCGAATTTATCATAACACAAATATTGATATCCAAAAAAACTGTTTGTTATATAATAGAGTAAATATAAGGAAACACACTGAGCATGAACGAACTTGTTGAAAAAATAAACGAGTTAAAGAAAAAGAAAAAAGCCGTAATATTAGCACACTGTTATCAAAACATAGAGGTGGACGAAGTAGCTGACTATGTCGGAGATTCACTGTACTTAAGCCAGCGCGCCAACGAAACCGACGCAGAGATTATCGTATTTGCGGGGGTTTATTTTATGGCTCAAACGGCGAAACTTCTTTCGCCGGATAAAAAAGTGCTTCTGCCGCGTATGGAATCGGGCTGCAGAATGGCCGATATGATAGATTTAGACCAGATTAGAGAGTTTAAATCTCAGCATCCTGATGTTCCTGCAGTATGCTACATAAATTCTACGGCAGAAGTAAAATCAGAATGTGACATGTGCTGCACAAGTTCAAATGCCGTAAAAATCGTCAAAACCATGCAAGAAAGAGACGGCGTAAACGAGATTTTGTTCCTGCCTGACACATATTTAGGCAAATGGGTTGAACGTCAGTTGGGAAATATTAAGGTAACAACATATCCTGGGTTCTGTCCTACTCATTTACAGATTAAACCGAAAGATATTTTAGATGCACGCGAAAAATATCCGAACGCAAAAATTCTTGCTCACCCTGAATGTCATCAGGAGGTTACAAAACTTGCAGACTATGTAGGAAGTACAACCGGCATAATGAAATACGCTATTGAGAGCGATGAAAAACAGTTTGTTATCGCAACGGAAAAAGGTGTTGTAGAAAGACTGAAACGTGATTACCCTGAAAAAGAATTTATTCTTATAAAAGAAAGCATCGTTTGTCCTAATATGAAGTGGCATACTCTGCAGGATATTTATGATGCACTTGATAAAGAACAGCACGAAATCAATGTAGACAAAAATATTGCGGACAAAGCCGTAACCTGCATTGACAGAATGTTGAAAATATCCAAATAATTATTATACTTACATAAAACAAAATATAGGAAAACGACATTGAAAAACGTAAACAATGCAAAATATCATAGGGGTAAGGGCAGGGGTAAATATAATGAAACCCCGAAAGTTGAATATGAAGTAAACACAGATGATATTATCTACGGTAAAAACTCGGTTATTGAGGCATTGAACAGTGAACGTGAGATTAACAAAGTTCTCATTTCAAAAACGAATCATTCCGACGAAAAGATAGAAGAAATAAAAAATTTGGCTCAGAGAAAAGGAATAGTTTTTCAGTTTGTGGGAAAAGAAAAATTTGCACCTTACAACGGACTGAACCATCAGGGAGTAATCGCTCAGATTGCACCGATTGAATACAACGAACTTGACGATTTCATCAGCCGTCACAAGATGAAAAACACATCTTCTCTTGTAATACTTGACGGGGTAGAGGATGTTCACAACATAGGCGCAATAATCAGGACCTGCGTGTGTGCAGGGGTTGACGGGATTCTGATTCCGTCACGCAGGAATTGTCAGATTACGTCTGTTGTGGAAAAAACAAGCGCCGGTGCGGTTAACCACATAGATATTATTAAAGTGAACAGCCTTTCAACAGCGGTTGAAACCCTGAAGGATAACAACTGGTGGATAATTGCAACCGATGCAAAAGCAGATAAAAATTATTATGATATTGATTATTGTGATATGAACTTTGCGGTAATTATGGGCGGAGAACACAGCGGAGTTTCGAAAACTCTTCTTAAAATGTCAGACTTCCATGTTAAAATTCCTATGTTAAAAGATTTTAACTCTTTGAATGTTTCTAACGCTATGAGTATAATAGTTTATGAAAGTGTTCGCCAAAAATTATCCAAAACGGAGAAATAGTTAATGAAAGACGACGAAAAATTAATTTTAGGACTTGACGACATTTCCGACGAAGACATTGATTTTGATCAAATGTCTGATGTTAACGAGGAAGAAGTTGAACAAGATTTAAAGGATAGTGAAAATCTTGATGAAATCAACGCTGACGATTCTGTCAAGTTATACCTTCAGCAAATAGGTAAAATTCCTCTTCTCACAAGAGATGAAGAACGTGACGTTGCAAAGAAGATAAAGGAAGAAAATAACGAAATTGCAAGAAAAACCCTTATCAATGCAAACCTGAGACTGGTTGTAAGTATCGCAAAAAAATATGTCGGACGTGGTCTTTCGTTCTTAGATTTGATACAGGAAGGAAATATGGGGCTTATCAGAGCCACTGAAAAATTTGACTACGAAAAAGGTTACAAATTTTCAACCTATGCAACATGGTGGATACAACAGTCTATAACACGTGCAATAGCAGACAAATCACGTATGATAAGACTTCCTATGCACCTTATAGATACCCTCGGAAAAATCAAGAAAACATCTATATCTTTAGGTACAAAGTTAGGCAGGACCCCTACAAAACAAGAGATTGCAGAGGCTATGGGACTTTCACTGAGGAAACTTGTTGAAATAACCAAATCAGCACAGTCAACCATAAGTATTGACACACCTACTAACCAAAAAGAAGATGCTAACAAGATTATCGATTACATTGTTGACGAATCACTTATAACACCTGATTCAATCGTAACAGACGAAAATCTTCAGATAGATACAACAAAAATGCTTCAAAGCCTGAGCCAGAAAGAGCGTGATGTCCTGATTTTGAGATACGGACTTGATTCAACAGGGCAAAAGAAAACATTAGAAGAAGTCAGCACATATTTCGGAGTATCAAGAGAACGTATAAGACAAATTGAAAACCGTGCTCTTGCAAAACTCAAAAAATTATGTAAAACTAAATCTATAAGTAACGATTTAATGAGTTACATAAAATAGCTATCAGTGAATAAGGAAAAGTGTTTATGAAAAAAAGTCTAATTTTTTGCGGTTGTCTTATGTTACTAGCAACAGGTATGACCCCTGTGTTTTCTGCGAACGAAATCGAAATGAAGAATACTACCGAGGGTATCAACCTGAACGAAGCTGATATTACACCTGTCAAACCACCTGCATACAAAAATGTGACTACTGATAAATATGATGTCAGACTGAACAACGCAGGATATATAAAAGATTTAAACAAAAGACCTGACAGAAAAGTAGATTTTCAGCTTAAAAAACCGAGTATAACACCTTATCAGTCTGATATGTCTGTTCAGTAATAAAATATCTTAGTATACCCATATTTTCTTTGACAGATACCTATAAATACTGTTATAATTATAATATGGATTATACACACGGAACATTCCTCATAGCTTTAGGAATTAAGAAAGGTTACATCATAAAATATTTAAGACCTTGTCTGTGTTGTTAGTATGATGTGCAAAACGATAGTTTTGCGCATTTTTTGTGTTTTCACAAAATGTAAAAATGTACTACAAAATTTGAAAACATAAAACAAAGAATTAAAAATAATAATATATGGTATAGGAGAAAATACATGGCAGAAAAAGTAGTTATCATATCAGATAGCGATAAAAATAAAAAGACGGTATATAACTGTAAAGGTAAGACAGGAGTATGTGTTCCTGACACTTATGAAGATTTTAAGGCCAATGCATTTAAAGGTGCAAGAGCAGTCGGAAGCACTATGTACATAACAATACATATGTGCGTTGCAAAAGAACCTGAAGATTGGCAGGATGTCGAACTTACCTTTAAAAACTATACAAGTATCAAAAATGTATATTTTCTGGGAACAGCAAAACAGAATCCTGTATTCCCTGCTGATTATTCGACTGATCCTTCATATTATGCTTACATAATAGATAATCTTGCAGAAATTGAAGATCCTGATAAAGGAAACGGAACGGTCGTTACCGGTTCAGTTTTTGCAGATGTCATAGATATGCACGATTATGACAAAGCGGTTACAATAAACGCTCTTGCAGGTGATGATAAAATCACCGGGACTACAGGTAATGATACAATCACAGGCGGTATCGGCGAAAACATAATAAATTATTCAAAAGGTGACGGTAACGATATTATCAACCTGACTGCCAAAGAAAAGTTAACCATAAAGATGTCAGATGGAGAAAACACATACACTATTGATAATCTGTCATTTGAATATGCAAACAAAAATAAAGATTTAATAATCAATACAGGTAAAGAGGGCGAATTTATCACGCTCAAAAACTTTGCAGCTAAAGATGTTACGGGTGCAGAAGGAAGTGTTAAATTAGACATGGGCGAGCATATTTATGACCTTAAAACTTCACAAGATATCACAGATTCAGAAAATGCCGTTTCTGTTCCGTTATATAAAACGACGATTGAAGGTAAAGCTGCAAACTTTACGGGAACATGGCTTGCTGATGTAATTGATGCACACGGTGTTGACAAAGAAATGACCAACAAAAAAGACAAACATGTGAATATGGTGCTTAACGGCGGAGCCGGAAATGATGATATTACAGGTTCTCAGTTCGCCGACACCCTCACAGGCGGTACAGGAGAAAATACAATACACTACTCAGGCGGTAACGATACAGTCAACCTGACGAAAGGTGAAAAGCTTTTAATTAATTTGCAATCGGCACCTCAAGATTATACGGCAGTTGCAAGAGGAAAAGATTTAGTATTAGTTATGGATGGCGATATTGAAGAATGGGATATTACTGATTCCATTACTTTAAAGAACTTCTACAAATCTAACGTTGTCGGCGCAAACGGCTCGGTAGAGGTATCAACTGACGGCACCGAATA
>JAILHQ010000088.1 GCA_024695725.1 Cyanobacteria bacterium RUI128
ATTTGAGGGGTATTAACTATAACGTAACCTCTTTTTCTGTGTTCTTCTCTCCAGTAGTTTTCGATTTGTTCTCTGACGGTTGCGAGGTTCGGATGCCATAAAACAAGGCCACCGCCCATTTCTTCACGGGTGGAGAACAGGTCTAACTGCGTACCGAGTTTTCTGTGATCACGTTTTTCAGCCTCTTCAATCATAGTCAAGTATGCCTGTAAGTCTTCTTTGTTCCAGTACGCAGTCGCATAAATACGCTGAAGCATTTTGTTCTTTTCGTTTCCTCTCCAGTATGCACCTGCTACCTTCAAAAGTTTGAACGCATTTCCTTTAATGTATGATGTGTTCGGAACGTGAGGCCCGGCACAAAGGTCATTAAAAAGAGCGTTCCCGTCTTTGTCTTTTGTAACATACAAAGTCGGATTATCATTTCTGTGTTCTTCAAGCAATTCTGCTTTATAGACTTCGCCCTGAGCCTTAAATTCAGCAATTTGTTTATCAACATCTTCAACATAAACCTTTTCAAAGGTAAGGTTTTGTTTAACGATATTTTTCATTTCAGCTTCGATCTTTTCAAAATCTTCTTGGGTAAAAGTATGCCCGTCGGTCATATCAAAATCGTAGTAGAACCCTTCATCCGTTGCAGGTCCGATAGCTAACTTTGCTGCCGGAAACAGCTTTTGAACGGCCTGAGCCAAAACGTGAGATGTTGAGTGTCTCAGAGTGTGTAAAGTTTCATTGTTTTTTTCCATTTTTTTATCCTTTCTTTTTGGGCAAATATTTATATTTTCTCAAGTAGTCACATCTACAAGCTCTTTATACTTACCCCGGGTGGATCCCCTAAACTGTACATAATTATGTTATCACTTCAATACTTGATTATCAAGAAAATTACATTTAGGGGTAAATGTTTTGGGGGGTAAATATTTTTTGAGGTAAGTGTTTTGGATAATAAATACATTTACCCCACCCTATGCACCAAATCAAAAAACATGTTATACTAATAAAAAGAGGTACTACTTTGTTAAAGAGAAAATGCAAAATAACGTTCATTTCGCATGGCGAGACGATACATACCCAGGAACACAGAATTTGTGACACGGAATCATACCCGCACCTTACAGACAACGGCGAAGAAGAAATCGAAAGAGTTTGTGACATAATCAGACGACGTGGAGTGAAGAGTGATAAAATCTTCTCGAGTCCTGCCATAAGGTGCATCCAGAGCGCTGAAATTGTCGCAAAAGTTTTCAAACAGGACTTTGAGGTGTTAGACAACCTGCATATAAGAAAGTGCGGGACACTTAACGGTAAGACTTTCAAAACGGTTGCAAAACAGTATTCCGGAGATTTTCCGACCATAGCAAACATTGACGTTGAGGGCTGCGAACTGCTCGCAGATTTCAACAAAAGGGTTTACGAAGAAGTTACGAAACTTGTCAGAGAAAACAAAAATTCAAGACTTACTGTTGTGACATACCCGATGGTAATACAGTCAATAGTGGCACAGGTGCTCAATGTCCCGCCGGAGGATCAGTTCAAGATTTTAATAAAAACGGGATCACTGACCCAAATAAGCTTTTTTGAAGACTGGGCAAGTTTAATCTATTCGGACTACAGACCTGTGTAAATTAATCATCTTTATTATGTATTGATTTTTAAAACGGGCATGAAAAGTGGGCACATGCTAACTTTTTTACAAAAGTTAACACAGTTAAAAATCATGAAAACATGCACCATGCATGGGTTTCCATGTTACGACACCATGCAAACCATGTAATACTCTCATGTACAGGAAACCTGAGAAGGCGCATTGTAGTTATATCAATAGTTTGCGTGTACTTTGAACACTTGTAATAATCGTTTACAAACCTCTTGTAATCAGTAGCTTAACCTATATAATGAGAATAAGAAGAAACCTGATGGAAATGGTTTTATTCAAAACCATAGAGCAGTTAGTATATTGAAGAATAATTGATTTATATAATCTTGGGAGGATAAATTGTTTAGAAGTCGTGATATGGGGAGAGCAGTTGCCGTTCGCAGATGGACAGCTACGGCAGTTGAATGTTATAAACGTGGGTGCAACTGTGAAGGTTGCTTTTACAATGATTTTTTTAGCGGACCTTATCAAAAGTGCCAAATGAAAGCATCAGTGCTTGAGCTGGTAAGAGTGATAGGGACACCTGATGTTGATTTACCTCAGGTTATTGCGGATTAGACTATTCTGATTCGTACTTTAAAAAATAAAGAATATGTAGTATACTAGATGTGGTACATTATTATTGGAGGCATAAATGCACATTCACGTAAATGGTAAAAACATTGAAATTACTGATGCAATCAAGGCATACGTAAAAGAAAAATTAGGTAAAGTAGCAAATCATTATGATCAGATAACGGCGATTGATGTTATTCTGACCGTAATAAAAAACCCATCAGCATCGGGTAAATATATTGCAGAAGTTTCCTGCAAACTTAACGGCAAAAACATTCATGTAGAGGTATCTGAAGATGAATCTATGTATGCAAGTATTGATTTGGTTGCTGATAAGTTAGACAGACAAGTTAAGAAATTCAAGGATAAATCATTATCATCTGACAAGGGTTCAATACGTAACGTTGTTGAAACAACTGTTGAAGAAGATGATGAAGAACTTGAAGCAGAAGAAGTTTAATAAAATTGAAAAATAATTAAAAAGAAGACCGGTTTTTTATCGGTCTTTTTTTTGTTAAAAATTATTAATAAATCAGCAAATTTTCCAAAAATATTTACTTATTATCAGTGTGTGATGTCGTGCAAAATTAATTGTAAACATTAGTAGTGTACAAAAAACACTGATTTAACAACCTTTTTGTTGTCAAATAATACAAAATGTAAATATAATTTTATTTGGCTCACCGGAACAGTTGTCAAACCTAAAAAAACATGATATTATAACAATGCGGAATATATTATTAGTGTAGAAGGAAATGGGACCATATGTTAGTTTCAGCAATCGCAACTTTTCAAGCAATTAACGCTCAGCACCGAGCAGGTATGGCTATGATGCAATCAAACAATGCCATGCTTAGCGGTATCCGAAATATAGGTGCAGGGGAGACAAATTTCAACGCGTTACACCAACAAGACGTTAGAAATGAAACCAATCGTGTTAAAGCTCAATTAATGTATCAGATGGCTACTGCCTGGAAAAAACAGGCTGAGGCTAGACTGAAAGAAGAAATTAAAAGTAACCAGGGATTTGGTCTTTTAGCTTAATATAAGATCAATCTTTTATGAATGGATTTTTTCGCATCTCATACAAAATGGTTAATGTTTATTTAAGTTAGAGAGCTTTTTGCTATATATTTTTTATTAAAAAATGTTAATTAGTAAAAAATATATAGCAATTTTTTGTTTGCACGAACATTAAAACGGATGTAGTGTGTGAATACGGAGTTACCCCATGAGTTACAGTTTCAATTTCAACATAACCCCATCTGCCGAAGATTCTTCCAGACCATATTCAGTCACAGTCAAGCAACAAAAGGTAAAAGAAGAACCTGTGAAATTATATGTAAGTCCAAATCCCTATGATGAACCGATTATATGCAAACCGGCAAAGAAGGCAGGGGAAAAAGCTCCTATAATAAAAAGATTTGGTTCAAAAAGCTGGAAAGCTCTCAAAAAACTACGTCCTTCACACATTTTTGCAATGACTATGTTCGGAATGATGTGTTTTGTACGCATGGGAGGAAGCGCAAGTTCTCCACAAACGTCAGCACCAAAATCCGTCTCTGCAGCAATCGCTAATGCGTACGAACAAGGCGCACAACACGTTAGAGACAGTATACGAGTCGCTCAATTAGAACAAGAAAACAAACTGCTTGCAGACTCTCTAAAACAACTGAAAAAGTTACCAAAATAGCTAAAGCATGGTAAAATTAAGCTATGAAAAAATTAGCTCTAAAGGATAAAAATCTGTATTATATAGGCGGGGTTGTCAGGGACGAACTTCTTCAAAAAGAGAGTTTTGATCTTGATATTACTTATGTCGGGAATGCCCTTGATTTTTGTAAGGGCTTGGAAGAGAAAAAAATCGGAAAAATTCTTCAGATTAACGAACCGTTCGGTACGGTAAGAATGGTTATTGACGGGGAAGAAGTTGATATAGCATCAACAAGGGATGAAATTTATCCTGAGAAGGGGCATTTGCCTGTTGTATCCGATATAGGATGTGAACTAAAAAAGGATGTACTAAGACGTGATTTCACGATTAACGCAATGGCAAAATCGACCTGTACGGATGAAATAATAGATTATACGGGCGGCCAGGAAGATTTAAAAAATAAAACACTGAGAGTTTTACACGACAACAGTTTTATTGATGATCCGACAAGAATTGTCAGAGGTCTTAAATTTTCGGTAAGGTTTGGGTTTAAACTTGACGAACATACAAAAAATTTACAGGAAAACTATCTTAAAAATATCAACAGAGATATGAGTTATAAAAGGTTAAAAAAAGAGTTGATGGAAACCTTTAATCTCAACAGTCAAAAAGCTTTTGACGAATTTTTTAACCAAAAAATATACAAACTTTTAACCGAAAAAGATATCACTCCTCCGGAATATAATATTGAAAATCTGGTCAATAAATATCCGGTGCAGCATACCTGGCTTGTTTATATCGGATGGTTAAATCTTGATAATTTGCCTCTAACAAAAGAGGAAAAAAAGATTATTGATGATTACTCTGCCCTTATCAATACCGAAATCAATTCCGATAATTATTCGGTTTATAAAGCTTTTTACGGCAGGTCAAAAGAGGCTGTTTTACTTTATACGATTATTTCCGGAAAAGATTACGGACTGAGGTATTTTAAGCTTCAGAATATCAGCCCCGAAATAAACGGGGACGACCTTAAAAATCTTGGAATTGAACCGTCAAAAAGGTATTCTGAATGTTTTGATTATGTTTTAGAAAACAAACTGAAGAACCCTAATCTTTCAAAAGAAGACGAATTAAATCTGGCAAAAATTTTCTTTAAACAGTCTTGAGTTCTATTTCAAAATCGGTAGAAATTTCATCTGATTTTAACAGGTTTATTTTACCTTCCATTTTTTCAATATTTTTCTTGGATATGTAAAGTCCAATACCTAAACCTGTCTGTTTTGTAGTCACACCGTCTTTGAATATTTCATCAGGTTTTTCTATTGGTTTTGCGTTGTTTGAAACAATAATTTTAACTCTTTCCCTGTCAGTTACCGTTGTAATTTCAACATTTTTTTCTGGTTCATCTTCAAACGCCTCGCACGCATTTTTAATAAGATTAACTATCACACCGGTAAACAAATTTTTATCAACTTTTACTTTGGCATTATCAACATTTAAAGAACAGTTAACACTGTCTTTTTCTCCGTAAACTCTTGATAATTCGACTGCTTCATTCAACAAATCTGCCAAATCATATTCTTTCATCTCAAAACTGTAAGCAGACTTTAATTCAGACATCGAATTTCCGGCCGTTCTGAGGGCGTTCTTGATGTTTTTTACCGCATTTAGGATAGTTGCATCATGAATCTCATTTTTATCGCAGTATTTTTGAATAATCTCGGTATAGAGATCGCATATTGAGAGTTGATTTTTAACCTCATGAGATATGTATCTTATTTTTTCTGTTTCACAGACCATATAATTCCTTTTAAAATAATCGGGTTCATTAAATTACTGAACCCGACAATTCTCACTTATAATTTCCCATTTTTTTGTTTTATTAAATAGAAACGAATTTTGCTTTTCTTTTCTTGTCAAATCCGTGTTTAAGAGCATAAAGAACAGCCTGAGTTCTATCTCTGACCTGTAACTTTTGGAAGATGTTATTAACGTGAGTTTTAACAGTTGTATTAGAGATATACAACTTGTCTGAAACTTCGTTATAACCAAAGCCCTGAGTTAACAAGTCGAGAACTTCTTCTTCTCTTTGTGTAAGTGATGACAACAATTCTTCGTTTGTAGTTTCTTCCTCTTCTCTGACAGATTTTTGGAAGTATTCGAAGAATCTCAAAGATAAAGCTGACGGTAAATAAATTTTACCTGTAAGCACTTCTTCAATAGCGCAGATAAGCTGAGCTGAAGCCATAGTTTTAAGAACATAACCTCTTGCACCAACCTTCATAGCTCTGAAGATAAGATCCGCATCATCGTAAGCACTGAGTGCCAAAATTTTTGTATTCACACCTAATCTCTGTATTTCGTGAATAGCTTGTAAACCGTTTTTGTCAGGCATATTCATATCAACCAAAACGATATCAGGCTGATATTTTTTAACCATGTTTACACCTGTTGAAACACTTGTAGAAGTCTGAACAACATCATAGCAGCCTTCCAAGTTTAATAATTCCTTAACTCCCATCAAATGCTCATAATTGTCATCAATCAGGACAATTCTAGCTTTTTTTCTAAAATCTCTATGCATTTTTCTCTCCCTAAATTATATAAATTAAATAGTAACTTCCCTCTCCACCATTCATACTACTACTTTTCAGAGGATATTTAATCGGCATAAATGTTTATTTTATGGATTTTTTGGTTGATAATCCTGTCTAGTCCATTCGGTCTATAAAGGGGGTAAACCCCGCACATATCAAGGTTTTACAACCATTACTTCAAAAGCATGACATGTCATATAAATAAATTAGACCATATAATGCACGGGTAATATTTTAGGTTGACTTAAAATTTACCAAGTTATAAAATTGATTTGTTAAGAAATGCGCTTGTAGCTCAGTGCCTCACGGCGAGCAATGGACAAGCCGAGATAACGGAGTTATCGAGGTGAAGCGCAGTCAACGAGTCGGACTGTGATGACAGTACGAGCAGGTTGACGAGCGGAGCCGTCTATGCAAACATGACATAACAAAATATGCGCTTGTAGCTCAGTAGGATAGAGCGGTGGTTTCCTAAACCGCGTCTGCCGTGGGTTCGACTCCCACCAAGCGTATTTATTTTTATCACAAACCATAATAATAGGCTGGGAAACAATAGAAATAAGAACGGGATTGAATTATGAACACTAATCAAAATTTTAAAAACATAAATGAGAGTTATCTTTTTTCAACAGTAGGAAAAAAAGTAAATGATTTTTCGGCAGCAAATCCTGAAAAAGAAATAATAAAACTGGGGATAGGCGATGTTACACTTCCGCTGTGTCCTGCAGTCATTGATGCTATGCATAACGCCGTTGACGAGATGGGCAAGAGAGAAACTTTTAAAGGTTACGGGCCTGAACAGGGCTATGATTTTCTGAGAAATTCAGTGAAGAGTTATTATGCAAAAAACAAGGTTGAACTTGATACAGACGAAATCTTTATCTCTGACGGCGCAAAAAGTGATTTGGGAAATATTCTTGATTTGTTTGATACAAACAACACGGTTCTTATACCTGATCCTGTGTATCCCGCATACGTAGATACAAATATTATGTCAGGTCACAAAATCATTTATATCAACGCGACAGAAGAAAACAATTTCTTACCGCTGCCTGATCCCTCTGTAAAATGTGATATCATATACATCTGTTCGCCGAACAACCCGACAGGTGCTGTGTATAACAGAGAACAGCTTTCGGTATGGATCAAATACGCTCTTGATAATAATGCCGTTATTCTTTTCGATGCAGCTTATGAAAGTTTTATAGATGATAAAACTTTACCGAAGAGTATATACGAAGTAGAAAACGCTAAAAAATGTGCAATAGAATTTTGCTCCTTCTCAAAAACAGCAGGTTTTACGGGAACAAGATGCGGTTACACGGTTGTTCCAAAAGAATTAATTTTTAAAGATTCATGCCTGAACAAGATGTGGCTCCGCCGTCAGACAACGAAATTTAACGGGGTGTCATACATTGTCCAGAAAGGTGCTGATGCAGTATTTTCTAACGAAGGACAAAAACAGATTCACGAAAATCTGAACTACTATAAACAAAACGCAAAGATAATAAGCAACACATTAGATAAGTTGAATATTAAATATACAGGCGGTAAAAATTCTCCGTATATTTGGTTAAAATGCCCTAACAATCTCAATTCGTGGGATTTCTTTGACATCTTGCTTACAAAAGTCGGTATAGTCGGGACGCCCGGTGCAGGTTTTGGGAAAAACGGAGATAACTATTTCAGACTGACTTCTTTCAATACCAACGAAAAAACAAAAGAGGCAATGGAAAGATTTTATCAGTTCTTTAAATAAAATTCGCCGATAAAGGAATAATCTGCTCTGCCTGTCATATAAACATTGTGTTTAACATCAGCAGGGTTTCCATTCCATTCTATTGTTAATTTTCCGCCCGGAAGATTTGCGGTAACTTTGTTGTTCAGATATCCGCTCAGAATACCAGCAACGGTTGTTGCACAAGCACCCGTTCCGCAGGCTAATGTAATTCCGCAGCCTCGTTCCCAAACGTTAATTACCACTTCATCCCTTGATAAAATCTCTACAAATTCTACATTTGTTTTTTCAGGGAAAAGAGGGTCACATTCTATTGCCGAACCGTATTTGAGTGCCAGATTTTTGCTGTCTTCTTCAACAAAAATAATACAGTGAGGGTTCCCCATACTTACCGCATTCAGACTGAAGTTTTCATCGCCGATACTGTACGGTATTTTCATATTAAAATCATTTTTGCACGGGATTTTTTCAGGCTCTAACACAGGCATACCCATATTTACCCTAACTTCATTTTCTGAAATTATTTTCGGCACAATTATTCCGGCACGGGTTTCAACACTAAATTCTTCTTTTTTAATTATCTTTTTGTCGTAAATATATCTTGCAAAACAACGCATTCCGTTTCCGCACATTTGTGCAACGGAGCCGTCAGAGTTATAAAATATCCAGGAAATATCCGCATTTTTTGTATCACGGTTGACAATTATAAGACCGTCCGCCCCTATACCGAAATTTCTGTCACACAGTTTTTCAGCCAATTTATCAGGCTGTAATTCTGTTTTTAAATATTCATCATAATCAAGAATAACAAAGTCATTCCCCAAACCGTTCATTTTTGTAAATTTAATTGCTGTCATATTGTATTTCCCAAAATTTTATAATCTCATACAATATTACAGTAAAAACGACAGATAATGCAAGAAATCAACAATTAGTATCTGCCTCTCGGGTAACGGTTATAATACGGGCTGTTGAATGTTCCTACCTGATTAGGTACACGATATCCGTAATATCTTGCCTGCTGCGGCGAAAAGATATAATTCTGGGTTTGCTGTCTTCTGTATCGGTTTGCAAAACTGTTTTGGGGATAATATCTTGCCCTGTTACGTGCATATTGAGTATATGCGGTATCGTTGTTTATATTCAGTGCAAAACAACTTCCCGCCGATACAAAAATTATCATAAAAATAATAAATACACGTTTCATAAAACTTACCTCTACTATAATAATACTGATTTTTCAAAAAATATCAAACCGTCAAATAACGTAACTTACCAATTACTTGCCTTAAAAAGTTGTTCATGTTTTAATAGACCTACTGAGGCACACCTCTAGTAAAACGAAAGGACGGGGCAGGATAAATATATCCACGCCGGTGTCGGGAAAAATACCCGACTGATTACAAAAATTTGAACACAAAGCGAAATATAAAATTAGCGAAATTTGCAGGCTTTTGTTATGGTGTAAAACGCGCTGTTGACACTGTTAAGAAATTAAAAGCCGATAATCCTGATAAAAACATTTATGTATTGGGCGAACTGATACATAATACACAAGTTATTCAGGAATTAGATGAAATGGGAATAAAAACCATAGATGAATTACCCGAAAAAGGTGACGGTATTTGTGTTATAAGAAGCCACGGTGCTTCTCCTGAGGTCTTTGAAAATATTAAAAAAGCGGGATTTGAGATAGTTGATTTAACATGCCTGGACGTTAAGAAGGTACAACAACAGGCGATAGAGCTGGCAAAAGAAGATTATTTTCTTGTTATTGTCGGAAAATCGGAGCACCCTGAGGTTGTTGCGATAAAGGCAAATGCTGAGTTGTACAGTGATAATGTTGTTGTAGCAGGTACCCCTGAAAAATTAAAACCTTACGAGGAAAAAATTAAAAAACACAAAAAAGTCGGAGTAGTTGTCCAGACTACCCAGAGGGTTGAAAACCTCATGGAAATAGTGCAGTATTTAACCCCGATTTCAAAGGAATTAAGGATAAAGAACACTATTTGTCAAAGCACGTCAATGCGCCAGACAGAAGCAAGAGAGCTTGCTAAAGAAAACGACCTTATGATTGTTGTCGGTTCTAAAAAGAGTGCAAATACAACCCACCTGGCAGAAATTTTAAAAGACTACTCACAAACAATTCACATTGAGAATGATACAGAATTAATGAACTATAAAGACATTATAGAAAAAGCAAACGATATAGCGATTACTGCAGGGGCATCTACGCCGCAGTCAGTAATAGAAAAAGTTTTAGGAAAAATACAAGGAGGATTATAAATATGGTAACAATGGAAAAAACATTAGATGAATTTGAAAGATTACTCGAAGATTCATTATCAAAACAACACGCAGTTGCAGATATCGTAGAAGGTACTGTGATAAAAAAAGAAGCTGAAGGTTATCTCGTCAGCGTTAAGGGTGCAAAAATGGAAGCATTTTTACCTTCAAAAGAAATCACAGCTGACGAAACACTTGAAATCGGCGATATAAGAGAATTTTATGTATTAAAGGAAGAAGACAATGAAAGCTCAATGCAGTTATCATTAAGCAGAATTGCATTTGCTCAGGCTTGGGCACAGCTTAACGATGCTAAACTTCAGGGCGATACAATTCTTGCTAAGGTTGAAAAGACTGTTAAGGGCGGTGTTTTGGTTGACATCGCAGGTCTTAAAGGTTTCATTCCTTCATCTCAACTCAGAACCGGCACACCATTTGACGGTTTGGTAGATACAAAGGTTGAAGTAAAAGTTCTTGAAGCTGATCCTAAGAAGAACAAACTTATCTTATCTCAAAGACAGGCTGTTGCTGAACAAAGAGATCAGGTTGTTGATAACGTTCTTTCTTCATTGGAAGAAGATTCAGTCGTAACAGGTACAGTTGTAAGAATCACAGATTTCGGTGCATTCGTTGACATCAACGGTATCGACGGTTTACTTCCTATTTCTGAAATTTCTTGGCAAAGAATTAAACACCCTTCAGATGTACTTACTTTGGGTGAAACTATCGAAGTTAAAATCATCAAGATTGATATGGAACTGAAGAGAATTTCATTATCATTAAAGAGAATGGGTGAAAATCCATGGCAGCAAATTGAAGGACAATTTGAAGAAGGTCAGGTTGTTACAGGTACAGTTAACAAGATTACAACCTTTGGTGCTTTCATTAACATATTCCCTGGTGTTGAAGCATTATTACCTGTTGCTGAAATGAGCGAAGAAAATGTTAATCCGTTCAATTTGTTCAAGGTTGGCGACGAAGTAAAAGTTCTTATTAAGAGATTCACTCCGCAAGAACACAGAATTGCACTGAGCATCAAGGATATTCCAAACGAATAAGATTATTCTTATTATATAAAACTAATCAGGTCAGGCTAATAAATCTGACCTGATTTTTTATTACCCGATACGGCAGATACGACAAAATAAATTTACCTAAATACGGCGATTATTAACAGAGATTTTAGCTTAATAATAAGACTATGAAACTTGTAAAACTGTTAAAATTCCTGAATAAAAAAGTAGAAAAGTATGACAAATTAGCGCATACAAACCCGTTCACAATTCCGCGTCACAACTATACCATTGTGTGGGTAGAAAATATTGAAAAAGACTTTCCTCTCAAAGATATGTAGCATCTCTCTGCTGTTTTGAGCCTGTATATCAGGCTCTTTTTATTTTATCCGGTTGTCTTATCCGCCCGGATAATACCATTTCTTCTCAAAAAGTTATATTATTTACCCCCGGGAGAATAAATATGATTAAATTGCTGATGTTCGATTTAAAAAAATCTGAAGAGGAATATTTGCGGGAAATTGATACCTCTGATTTTGAGATAACCTGCTTTAAAAACAGCCTCGATAAAGAAACAAAATTAACCGTCAAACAATGTGATGAAACCGGTATTATCAGCGTTTTTGTCAACTCAAAACTAACCTCGGAAGTGCTTAACAAATTCAAAAATTTAAGGATAATTGTTACGCGCTCAGTTTGTTTTGAACATATCGACATAAACGAATGCAGAAGACGCAATATTGCGGTTATCAATGTGAATGAATACGCAAGAGAAGCAATTTCCCAATATGTTATCGGGCTGATTTTTGCAATGAGCCGAAATATTGTTCTTGCCAATAACGATGTTAAAAACAGAATAAATTCTTTTGAAAAATATGAAAGCGAAAACATTAACAAATTATCGTTAGGGGTAATTGGAACAGGCTCGGTAGGAAGTGCCGTCTGCGAACTTGCGCACAAACTCGGGATGAAAATTTATGCAAATGATTTTATAAAAAATAAAAATATTTCAGACTATACAGAGTATCTGTCCATTAATGATGTTTTGAGAAAATCTGATATTATTACCCTGCACCTTCCTTATGACAAGGAACTTTATAAAATGATTTCAAAAAAAGAATTTGAAATAATGAAGGAAGGGAGTTTTCTTATTAACACTTGTGATTACAGATTAGTTGATATCCCTGCACTTTATAAAGCCGTAAAGAATAATAAGTTAAAGGGTGCAGCACTTGATATTATTATCGATAATGACGATATTTTTAGTAATAAAAAATCAAAAAAATCTTACGAAGATCTCGAAAATTATCTTATCTTAAACAGGCTGATTCAGTCCGACAGGGTTATTATCACCCCCCAGATAGCATACGACACAAGAGAGTGCCTGACAGGAATACTTGATTCAAATTTCAGAGATATTAAGGATTATTATGTCGGACGAAAAACAAACAGAGTTGTGTAAATATTATTTAACAGAGTAACAAAAAAAAATCATTTCCTGCGTTATACCAAAAGAAAACAGGAGAAATTAAGATGACAGTATCATTTACAGGTGTGAATAATGTAAAAGTATTGAGAGTTAAGAGACAAGGGTTCGGACTTTTTCAGGGAGCAGACCGAGAAATAAAACAGGGTAATTTAAATATAACAGAAGTTAAGTTAAGATTTACATTAACTAATGATGCCGAAGGCAAAGACATGGATGAATTACAAGCTGCTCTGAAAAAAGCAGGGAGAAGTTATTCCTATGACCCTCAGAAGCCCGATACTGTTGAGTTACATTTAAAAAATATTCACGGAGATGACGGAGTTGTCCCTACAACAAATTCTCTTTTAAGTCTGAACTGTCAGGACATAAATATAACAAAACGTGAGGACTTAGGATTATACACTTATTTGGCAAAATTAACCCAAAGAATAGGACAAAAACCGGATCTTTCACCAGGGAAAAAAGAATATACTAATATGATTCATGATGCAATTCACAATAATGCGGTTTATTATATTGACAATGTTATGTAATTAAAGCTCAATCATATTATGCTTTATATTTTCTTTTTTAAGAATATTTTTAACCATATTTGAATGACAAGTAAAATATAAAACCTGATTTGACACAGAAAAATCTTCCAGACATTTCAGTATTGATATTGTTCGCTTTTCATCGAAATTAACAAACGCGTCATCAATAATCAAAGGCAGATCAGGGATGTCATTATCATTCCCGTTAATATCTTTTGAATAGTTGCTTGCGAAGCCTAATCTAAGCGCAAGATAAAGCTGTTCTTTTGTCCCTCTGCTGAGTTTATCCCAGTCTTTTTCAGGTGCTTTATCCCCTGAAATTGTATGATTATCAATATCTATTTCGGAATATTTGTTGTCGGTTATCCGTGATAAATATTTTTTAGCACTTATAAGATTTGGCTGACTTTCATTAAATTTTTCTTTTGCTGCTTTAATTATGTTAAAGATAATTTCTTTTTGCATAAGTTTTTTCAGACCTTCGTTGAGGGAATTAAGTTCAATATTTTTCTTATTCTTAAGCGCAACAAGTTCTGTTACTTTTTCCAAATCTTCTTTCTGCTGAATATATTTACCCTTAATTTCCTGCTTTTCCTTGAGTGAATTTTCAAGAGAAATCAGAAGATTATTATCAGCACCCAATAATTCATTTTTTACATCTTCTGGCACACTGAGCAGACTTTCATCTAAATCCTTCAGGTTAGAATTTAAGTCATTAAGAATGCTCTCTTCCGATATACTTGCATCAAGAACTTTTCTTATCTCAGCCAAAACAGAGTCAAACTTTTCGTAATCATATTTGTTTAAACCCTGAATATTATTTAGCCCGTTCTTTTCAGTAAAATTATTAATATTTTTGACAAAATTTTCAAGATTTTTATCGTAATTTTCGGCCTCCTCCTGCTGAGCTAAAATCTCGTTATTTAATGCTTTCAACTCTTTTATGAGGTCATAAACATCCTGATAATTTTCAATATTTTTTATATTATTTTCAGAAAGAAATTTATCTGTTTTTTTGTTCAGTTCGGCAAATTCTTTGTTTAAATCATCAAATATCCTTTTTCTTTCCTCTGAATTATCTTTTTCTCTTTGAAGGCTTATTCTTGCATTCAATAAATCTTTTTCGATAATTTTATATTCGGAAATTTTATCATTCATATTTTGAACAAATGAACCTATTTTAACAAGAAAATTATCACCTTTAGCCAGTGTAAAATTACATTTTTTGCATAACTTTACTATCTCTTTTGCCTGACTGTCCAACTCTTTATTATAACGATTGTTTCCAGCGTTATTTTTGCGGGAAATTCTTTCCATAAAAGAAGTAGAAATTCCAACAACTGAAATCAAAATTAAAGTAATCAACGGATACCGCATCGGAGTATTCCAGTTTAAAATAAGAGTTCCGCCGGTTGCAAAAAAAGCACTTAAAAACAAAAGCAGAAACATTTCATTGTACCTTTTTGCAGATTTAGTATTAACCGTTTCACTATGTCTTGCTTTGTTTAATAAATCGGAATAATTATTTCTGTAGCTTTCTAACATATCTTTGTTAGTTTTATATTCATCAATATTAGAAATATTTAAACTTTCAAGCTGATGCAATATTGAAGTTGCCTCAAATTCAAGTTCACCTATCCGTCCTGAATTTGCTTCAATTGTCTTTTCCGCATCAGAAATTTTTTGTTTTAAATTTCTGTATTCTTCCGCTAAATTTTTGCCTGATTTATAGATTTCCGAAGACAAATTGAATTTTTCAACATCCTCTCTGCTAAACACTTCCAGACAATTTAATTCCTTTAATTTTTCGCTAAATTTTTCTTTATTTTCTTCTAATTTTTTGATTATTTCATCATATCTTTGTTTTGAAGAATTGAGTGCACCATACTCTTCTCTTATCGACTCGAAATCAGATTTATTTTTTAATAATTCAGAATTTATTTTAATATTTTTTATCTTCCCGGATATCTCATTTTTTTTGATAATAATTTCTGCGCAATTACCCTTATTTGATATTTTCTTTATTTCATTATTCAGTATATCAATTTTGGTGCAGACTTCATCATATTCACTTTCTTTATCCTGAAGTTCTTTTATCAGATTAGATAATTTTTTCAGGTCTTCAAACTGCTTTTTAAAAGCTGTTGATTCGGCATTCTTAGAGGTAAGCGGGAACCTTTGTTTTTTTCCGTAAATATAATTTTCGTATTCTGCCTGTTTTGTATTTACCGCATTTCCCGAAGAATCACTTATAACATTTATCAATTCTTCTGCATCCGCCTTCTTCGCAAACATTAAATCGTCTAAATCAATAATAAAGCCCGTATTATAATTGAAGGCATTTATCTTATTTAAAAACATTTCATTATCTTTAATTTTATTTTTCTCAGCCCTCAGACTAAACTCTTTATTATCAACAGAACATTGTACATACCCTTTTGCATCATTTTTTCTTATAAAAATATTTTTAATAAAATTCATAAGTGTTGATTTACCGATTTCATTAGGCCCGCAGACAATATTCAGCCCGCCGTCAAACTTGTTAAGCTGATTATTTGTATCGTTATAATTGTCTATCTGAACTTCCGTAATTTCAAACTTACTCATAATCTTATTCCAGAGTATAAATTTCCTTGCAAAGTAACTGAATTTCTTTTCTCACGTTATTGAGAATTTCTTCTTTATCGACCGTTAAAGAAGATGATAAAAACTCTTTCGACTCTGTATCAAGCCCGAGTTTTTTATAAATATTTTCGTGTAATTCCGAAATATTTTTATAAATATTTTCAACATCAATTTCAGAATTTTCATCAAAACATTTTGCGACAAGTCCTATAATACCGTTGTCTTCGGCAAGAAGTTTTTCATCAACATCAGGCATCGTTTCATTATTTATTTTATATACCTCAAACCTTCGGTTGGCCTGCCCGTAATTTTCGATATATTCAGTTACTAAACTTTCCGTTTCATTCAGCTCTTCAAACGCCTTGGTAATTCCTTTAAGGGTAACGTTGAAAAGATTTAATTCAACATTTGAACAGTTATTCTCAAGACTTTCGGATATTTTGTTATATATTTCAAGTTTATTCAGAGCATCTGAACAGTCAACTTCCATATCAGTAAATCTGACATAATCAGCCGGAACGAATTCGATATTTTCAATATTTTTGTCGCAAACCTGAACGTAATAACAACCGTGTTCCCCTGTTTCTTTTCTTGTTCTTGCCTGAGGGGAACCTGCATAAACAATATTATTTTCTTTTAGTTCCGGGATATGAATATGACCTAACGCATAATAATCATACCCCGTTCTTTTTAAATCTTCTCTTGAAACGGGAGCGTATTTACTGTCCGTCTTATCAAGGTCGCAGTGCAACAAACCTATGTTAAAACATTTTTCCATATCAGAATTTAGTAAAGGCAAATCAGCCGCCTGATTCGGGCTTTCATCCGATTTAAAACTAACTGTGTGGATATTTACCCCTTCAGCAGGTGAAAAAGAACATTTGTAATCATCTGTTGTTACCCCTGTTATATGGATAAATTCATCATACTTTTTATCAAACCTGAAATAACTCTGATACTTTTTATACAATTCTATCGGGTCATGGTTTCCGCATATTACATAACTTTTGATATTATTATCCGCAAGCTTCATAAGATTATTTATAAACTTACGTTTTGTACTCAAATCATGTTCGTCGTTATCAAAACTATCCCCTGCTATCAGAACAAAATCTACGTTCTTAGCCAGGGCAACATCAACTATTTTATCAAAAGCTCTCATTACCGCTCTATTACACAATTCCGTTTTATCGTCTAAATTCGGCAAATCAGAAAACGGACGACCTAAGTGTATGTCAGCAGTATGAATAAACGAAAACTTCATCTCTCAACCTTCCTAAGATATTATACAAGATTTAGGATATAAAGTCATTATCTTACCATACGCTTAATAATATCAGAAACCCACGGAAGATAACTATACTGCCCCTGTAAAGAGGTCAGAACAAGGTATGCAATAATAAGTACGATAGTTCCTGATACTATTGAATAACCAAAGATAAACGGTGTATTGAAATAGAAGGACAATTTCAGAACAAGCATATTTACAAACGGTATAAAACTCAATATCTGTACAAGCAGATTAGTAAATGTGCCTATGAGCCAGTACAACATAACAATAAAGAAGGACTGAAAAATATGATACTGAAGGAAAGGTGTGAGCCTTCCGCCTCTTATCGCATTAAGTATCAGCCAAACAAAACCGACTAATCCGCATGTGATGTAATTTGCTATAACAATAATTCGTTCAATGAATGAGGGTCTGTCCATTTTTATATTAGAAATCGGCTACGATTTCATCCTTTCTGCTTTCTTCTACAAAATCTTCAACAACCTGAATATAAACAAGTTTAAATTCGTCGTTTTCCGGACTGAGTCCGACAGCTGCTTTATATGAATATATGGAACGTTCAATTTCGTTATTCATATAGTAGGTATTCGCAATCAGAATATACAAATCAGGATCAAGCTGAGTGATTTTTAAAGCCTCTTTGTATTCTCTTTCAGCATCTGCAAATTTTCTCTGATTAGAATACATATTACCTAACAGAATATGTGCTTTTGCCTGATTAGGTTCTAATTCAACCGCTTTTTTGTATAACTCGATAGCTTCGTCATAGTGCCCAAAATCAGATTTTGAAATTGCATAACAAATGTATGCTCTGTAAAGACTGTCACCGCTCAGGGTAAGTGCTTTTTCAAAATACTGATTAGCACGTGCTTCATCTTTTTTAAGTGACAAGGTGTTAGCAAGACACAACGCAACAGTCTGGTTATCAGGTTCTAAACCAAACACCTGCGAATAATACTTGAACGCACCATCATAATCAAACAGCTTAAAGCATACATTACCCAAATCAACCAAGGCTGTAAGGTTTTGCGGGTCTAAAGACAAGGCCTTTTCGTAATATGCTTTTGCCTCTACATAATCTTCAAAATCGTGATACAAAAGCGCAATTGAGTTATAAATTTCAGGTTCGGTTGACACGAAATCGAGTGTTCTGTTGTACCATCTCAACGCTTTTGAGAAATTCTTCATTTCTGCATAAGTATTTGCGAGATTGTAATATACAAGATAATTTGTCGGGTTTACAACCATAGCTCTGTCAAAATATTTAAGAGCTTTACGATATTCTTTCTGGAAATAATAAATACTTCCGACATTAAGAAGTGCCTGTTCATCATTTTTATCTATTGATAACAAGGTATCATAGACAGAAATAACCTTATCGTAATCTTCCTGCATTGCATAATATTTTGCAAGTTCATGGTAATTTTCCGTATTATTCGGATCCTTAGCCATTGCAAGAACAACTTTTTGTATCGACATTTTTAAATCTTCTTTATTTTCCATAATCGTATATTACTCTCTTTTTGTCTTTTTTTTATTTTATACTATTTTGTCAGGCTGGTAAAGTTTTTTATATTTACCCCCTATTTATATTCTGAATATTCTTCAGATTCTTTCATCCACTCGTCAGATGAAATACTGAAAGCGTGATTCCAGAATTTTTCTATGGCATATGTCTCACGTTCCTCTTTGTGAAGAATGTGCACTACCACATCACTATAATCAAGCAAATTCCAACGGTTTCTCTGGTCATTTTCAATTCTGTTTGGTTGACGAGAGAAGAACTCTTTCAGTTTTAATTTTACAGCCTCGGTAAGAGCTTTTACCTGAGTGCTTGCTTCAGCAGAACATATTACAAAATAATCCGCAAAAGATGAAACGTTACTGATATTCAGTATCGTAATATCTTTACCCAGCTTTTCGTCTAATACTCTTGCAATTACACATGCCAATTTGTAAGATGTTACTTCAGATCCTTTTGTTGCCATAAATTTTCCTTATTTACCTTCTGTTTCCCTGATTAAGTTTAGTCTTTGAATATGTCGTTCCCCGTTTGAGAAAGGTGTTTCCAGCCATACCTTCACGATATCGAGTGCAAGATCCTGACCTGTTATTCGTTCACCCAGACACAAAATATTTGAATCATTATGTTCACGTGTCATTCTTGCAGAGAAGGTGTCCGTACAATGTGAAGCACGAATACCCTTAAATTTGTTTGCTGCAATAGACATACCTATACCGGTACCGCAAACCAAGATTCCTTTTCCTTCGGTATCAATAACCTTCTGCGCAACCTTTTGTGCATAGACAGGATAGTCGCAGGAGTCTGTGGAATTTGTCCCAACATCTTCGAATTCATACCCGAGTTTTGAAAAAACTTCCTTTATTTTTTCTTTTAAATTATATCCGCCATGATCAGAGCCAATAAATATTTTAGTCATCTAAATTTTATCCTTTTTCCTACCCCCATTGTAACAAAAACTTAACATTTATACAAGTTTTCCTAAAGTTTTTTACAAAACAGACCGTATTAAAAAACATAAGCAGAAGAAGATTGATTAGAGGTATAGGTATGGACAAATATTTTAACGTGGATGTAGACGAAATGATGGTAGATTTCGCAGAAATGACAGGTTTCAATTTTGACAGTCAGGAATTTAGGGAAATTAAAAGAGAGTTAGGCGAATACGCAAAACAGCCATATACATTTAAGTATGGCAATTATGACATGGTAGATTATTTGCACGCATTGTGCCAAGGAGTATAGATATGAAAGAAAGAGATTTTGATAACGGTTGCTTTTCTGCAGGGTGGGCAGACGAAGTAGAACACAATTTAACACCGAAACAAAGAAAAGATTTGGTTACTTTGCTCTTGGAGCTGGAGGATATGAAACAAGAATTTAACCGCATAGCGGCAAAAAAAGACAGATTAACAAATCTGTGGAAATTCTATAACGGGAAACTCGTTACGGAATAGACTTTTATTTACACAAGACGAAGAGTAAATAGCAAAATGGGTTTGGCGACATGCCAAACCTTATTTTTTGTAAATATATGTTAATCATGGACATAGAGGGCGCAAAAAATATTTTCAGGTGTGTTATATTAATCGCTAGGGATGAGAATATTAAGAAAGGGATAACAATGAAAATAGCAAAAGGTTTCTTTTCATCGAGAGAGTCTATGGCTAAAAAGGCATTAAAGAGAAGTAAACAAAGAATTGAAGAGCATATCACATTATCATCGGCTTTCCAGCCTAAAGATTCCGCAATAATAAAGGAAAATTTAGACCCGATAGCAAGATATGCTGACAGAAACAGAATCAATATTGCTTTTGAACCAAGCAGTGAAAATTTAAGTGCTCCAAAGATGGAAGTATCAAGAAGAGTAATAAAACAAACTGAGCCATACGACGGTTCAGATCCTATAATTTATATGGTACCGGAACGTGCAGGTTCTGTAGTATTACCTGAAGGCATAAACAACAAACAGGAATTACTCAAGACTATAAGAACAGAAGCTGCAAAAATTCTGTATGAAAACAAATAGAATTTATAAAAATAACAAAAAAGGCGGATAAAAATTATCCGTCTTTTTTTTTGCTAAAACCCCTCAAAATATATGTCCGTTTTTGACGCAGGTGCATGATATGTTAATAATACAGGTGGGTGTTCCGCCCGACCTTGACTAATACGCAGGGAATACACCAATTCTCTGTTAGCTTTAGGCTAACAGAGAATTGCTTGGTCTCTCCATTAACCCGACCTTATTCTAATCGGTCGGGTTTTTTGGTTGTTTTTTTTATTTACCTCTTTAATTTTTTATCACAATATGCTTTTAATTTTTGATATCCATCATTATCAACTTTTTTAATATAGCCTATATAACCGTTGAGTTCAGCAACCTTATTTTTATCCCAGGTTCTGTGCTTGATATCAAGATCACTTGTGCGGTGCATGAACAGATAATAACTGTGAAGCATTGCTCTAACTCTGCGTTTTAATTTTTTAGGAACTCTGGCTTTTCCGTTGTTGACTACAAGCCCTAAAATATTTTGCTGTTTATTATCAGAAATATATCTTGTTTTTTTCTCATTAATTTCAAAACCTGTTCCGCCAAGTATATTTCTCACATATTTTTCAATCATATTCAGATAAAACTTTTCATTACTTGAAAAGGTCATATCGTCCATATATCTTGAATAATCTATGTTGAAATTATTACAATACGTTTTTATCCTTTTATCTAACGGTCTGAAACATGCATTTGCAATATGCGCTGAAGTCGGAGCACCTGTAGGGAGTTTCAAATCTATAGTTGTATATCTCAGGTAGGTATTAACCTCCGCCTTATACACTCGTTCCGATACTTTTTTCATTACCCACATTATAGCTTCATAAGGGACAGAATTATAAAAATCTTTTATATCCATCTTAAGAACCCATTTTTTGCTTGAATGAAGATTTGCACATTTTTCCGTGCTCATTTTGAGAGGGAACACACGATTTATCGCATACTTCATGTATCGTTGTTTCTTCTTTAATTCTTCACAAGGTGCAAATATTACACGATTTTTTATCCTGAAAATTGTGTAATAAAGTTCTTCTGATACATATACTCTATTGCCGTCATAATACAACATTAAAACTCAATCCTTTCTACTGTCGGGTTTTTAAATTTGGTTATACTTGGTATAAATTTGAGCATTATTGTTCCGACAGGTCCGAATTTATTTTTAGCAACAATAATTTCGGCACACCCTCTGGAGTATAGTGCAGCTTCATCATCCTCCCCATGTGAGTAATAATCACTTCGGTACAAGAACATTACTATATCAGAGATATTTTCTATTGAGCCCGAATCTCTCAGGTCAGAAAGCATTGGACGCTTATCCATGCGGTTTTCCACAGCTCTTGATAACTGAGAACTTATAAATATGATTATCTCATTCTCTTCAGATATACGCTTCAGATTTTTCATTATATCTTCAATCTGATTATATCTGTCCTTTCTTTTTGAGGCAGAAATCAACTGTAAATAATCTATAAAAACAACTTCCGGCTTATTATTTTTTATTTTTTCTTCTATTTCCTCAATATTCATTACACACGTATCATCTATACTGATAGGTATTTCTGTTAAAAATTTTACGGTGCCTGCAATTTTTTCCCAATCTTTTTCATACATCATGCCTGTTCTCAGCTTCATAAAATCAACTTCTGAATACTGACAGATTAGTCTTCTTACAACCTGATCCTTTGACATTTCTAAAGAAAACAATAAACACTTCTTTCCCTGATTTGCAACATTTTCCATTATGTTATACATAAGTGCAGTTTTGCCCATGGCAGGTCTTGCGCCTATTGTAATTAGTGCACTTTTCTTTCTCAAACTCAAAAATTCATCTAAGTCAATAAACCCTGTTTTAAAATAGGGTTTATTTGTATTATTTAAATCCTCAATAACTCTTTCTAATAATTCTATATCCACAACTATTCCCTCCTTTTTTAAACATTGTCCCATACGACTACGTCAAAAAAGGACGGAGAAAAATCAAGGAATTAAAATTCGAGCATGAAGGTAAC
The DNA here is from genome assembly GCA_024695725.1 of Cyanobacteria bacterium RUI128. The sequence goes on from JAILHQ010000088.1 coordinate 23,026, forward strand.
AGGGCCGTCATTTATGAGTTCTACATCCATCATCGCCCCAAAAACTCCTGTTTTCGTTGTTATATTTTTTTCTCTTATTAAATTGGTAAAATATTCGTATAATTCGTTGGCTTTTTGAGGTAATTCTGCCTTATCAAAACTTGGTCTTGTTCCCTTTTTGCAATCTCCTGCAAGGGTAAATTGTGATACAACAAGAATTTCCCCCTGTACATCCTGTACGGAAAGATTCATTTTATCGTTTTCATCTTCAAAAATACGAAGTTTGCAAATTTTATCCGCTAACTTTTCGGCATTTTCTTTTTCGTCACCTTTTTCAACTCCGAGAAGAATCAAAATACCGTGTTTTATTTCCGAATATAATTCTCCGTCTATTGTGACTGATGCTCTTTTTACTCTTTGTATCAAACCTTTCATATTTATACCTTTTCTTTCACAGAACCACTTAACTGACCGCACGCAGCATCAATATCTGCACCTCGTTCAAGTCTTACGGTAACTTTTTTGCCTGAGTGTTCAAGCAGATATTTGAACTTCATTATCTCATTATTTGACGGTTTTTTATAACCTGTTGCGGTTACGTCATTGTATGGAATAAGGTTAATATTGCATTTAATATCCTTGAGGAAATATGCCAGTTCTTTTGCGGTCTCGATATCCGAATTAAAATCTTTTATCAGAATATATTCTATCGTTATTCTTCTTCCTGTTTTTTCAATGTAATCCAGCAAGGCAGGTTTGAGTTTTGAAAGCGGATATTTTTCCTCTATCGGCATAATTTTTTTACGTATTTCATGAGTCGGCGCGTGAAGCGATATTGCAAGCGTTGACTGCAATTCGTGAGTTGCCAATTCGTTAATTTTTGGAATAATTCCGCTTGTTGAAATTGTTATTCTTCTCGCACCGATTTGAAAATCATTATTAAAAATTTCTAATGCTTTAATCACATTATTCAGGTTCAAAAGCGGTTCACCCTGCCCCATAAATACGACATTTGTAACTTTTAGCCCCGTATCTCTTTGGATAGTCAGCACCTGCTCAATTATTTCCCGAGCGGTAAGGTTTCTTATGAACCCTCTTTTCCCCGTTGCACAAAAAGAGCAGTTCACCGCACAACCAACCTGAGAACTGACACAGGCAGTCAGGTTTGCACGATTATCAAACCTCATAAGAACCGTTTCAACGCACTCGCCGTCAGGGTATTCTATCAGGTATTTAAGTGTTCCGTCAGAGCTTTCCTGTTTAACTTTTATTTTTGAGTTAGTCACAACGGCTTTTTCTTTCAGTTCTTCTCTGAAACTTTTTGCCAAATCGGTCATTTCATCTATTGAAGAAACCGATTTTGAATATATCCAGTTATGAATTTGTTTTGCACGGAATTTAGAAGCCTTCATTTCTTCAACAAAAGCTGTAATCTCCTCTAATGACATTCCCGACAAAATCTTCATAATCTTATTGCTCCTTTGCTTTTACAGATGATATTAATGAAGCAATAATAAACCCTACCCCTGTAAGCCCTGTAACAAGTTCCGGCACAGGTCTGACAGTTGATACAAACATCAGTATTGCCAATGCACCAATCGCCCAATGCGCGCCGTGCTCAAGATAGATAAATTCATCTAACGTTCCTTTTTCTACAAACATAATTGTAAGTGAACGTACAAACATTGCACCTATTGCAAGCCCTATTGTAATAATTATAATATCGTGACTCAGCGCAAAAGCCCCTAACACTCCGTCTAAAGAGAAGGATGCATCTATCAGCTCAAGATACATAAAACTAATAAACCCGGAACAGGCAATAAATTTACTCTTTTTAGCACATTCATCGTGTTTTAAATCTTCATATTTATGTTCAAGATTTTCTAAATTTTGAGAAATAGTATCAATAGCAAGATATGTTAATATCCCTGCAAGCCCCGATATTGTAACACTCATATGAAGAGGCGGAGGCTGAACCATCTGAACTATATCCAACGCAGCTAACGTAATAAGCGTATCCAAAATCTTTGATTCGGGAGCTTTCTTTAACACCTTTTCAACGGGTTTAAGCCAGTCTGTTTCTTTCTTTGGGTTAAGGAAAAACCCAAGGAAAAGCATGAGCAGGAAAGTTCCGCCAAAAGTTACTATCGTTGCGTGTGTCTGATGCAGATAAAGCGCATACAACTTTGAGTTATGGAGCGCAATATCCAAAACCTTCAGGATATTTAATTTTGCAAAAATAGAAACTACCAAAAGCGGGAATAAGAATCTCATCCCGAAAACGGCAATTGCAATACCCCAGGTAATAAATCTGTGACGCCATTTTTCAGTCATTTTTTTGAGCTTCGTAGCGTTCACTACTGCGTTATCGAAGGATAAACTGACCTCGAGTATACCGAGTACAATAGCAATAAATACACACATAAAACCACTGCCGGGCTGTATATGTTCTCCCCATAAATACGCAAGAATTATACCTGCTATTGTTACTAAAAATGATTCTGAAAAATATTTAAACATAACAAAATTATATATAAACAACTTCTTATTTTCAATGTACTAAATGGAAGAATCGTTTAAAAGTGATGCAAAACTTGCTAAAACCGCTTTTTTAAATTATTATAGTAAATGGTTGAATATCAATATAAAAGAGCTTTATAGGATTTTTAATGCAGGGACAGGTTTTTAAAATACATTCTGATTTTTATTATATTAACGCTGAAAATACAGCCTATGAGTGCAAAATCAGAGAAGTATTAAAGAAACAGAATAAGAAAATTTTAGTCGGAGATATTGTTGAGTTTGAGAACGGATACATAAATTCAATCTGCCCGAGAAGAAGCTATATCCCGCGTCCTGCCGTTGCAAACGTTGATCAGGTTGTAATTGTATCAGCCGTAAAAGAACCTGAACTTGATTTTAACCAACTCAACCGATATATAGCATTTGCTGAATATTACGGTTTAGAGATAAAACTTTGTTTTAACAAAAACGACCTGTCCTCAGACGACACCCTGATAGAAAAGGTCTTTTCGATATATGAGCCCTTAGGCTATGATATCGTTTTCACCTCTGCACTTGAAGGTTTGGGGATAGAAGCCTTTACGGAAATTATGGAAAACAAGGTGTCTGTATTATGCGGACAGTCAGGTGTCGGAAAATCAAGTTTGATAAATTCTTTAAACCCTGAGTTTGCACTGAGAACAAAAAATGTCAGCGAGAAAACTCAAAGAGGTACCCACACAACCAGACACTGCGAAATAATGAATATTTCAGACACCATAAAAATTATCGACACCCCGGGGTTCAGTAATCTTAAATTTGATTTTTTACTTCCGATGGATGTCGCAAAATTATTCCGAGAATTCCGACCGTTCCTGAACACCTGTAAATATCAGGACTGCCTCCATATCCACGAGGACGGCTGCAATATTCTGGAAAGACTTGAAGAGATTTCAACAGCAAGATATTCAAGTTACGTTGCTTTTGTTGAAGAGGCAAAAGAATACAAAGAAAGAATTAAATATCAGGGGAAAAAGACCGAATCAAGATTTAAAGAAACACATAACAAAACTGCGGTAAAAATCAGCGCAAACAAAAGACAAGGTTCAAGAAGAACCCTGAAACAAGATTTGTATAAGGACTTAAATGATGAATAATTTAATAGAAAAAGTAGATAAAAAATTAGACGAATATATGGCAGAGGGATACCCTGAGAGTATCTTCAAATCAATGAAATATACGGTTACACTTCCGGGCAAAAGATTAAGACCCGTAATGTGCCTTGAAGCCTGCAGGATTATGGGCGGAAATATTGAAGATGCTATGCCGACAGCGTGCGCAATAGAGATGTTGCACGCACAAAGTCTTATTCACGACGATTTACCTTGTATGGATAATGACGATTTCCGAAGAGGGAAACCGTCAAACCATAAAGTTTTCGGAGAGGCAATAGCAGTTCTTGCAGGTGATGCCCTTTTGAGTTATGCTCCTCAGACTATTATTGAGAGATCAAAACTTCCTGCAGAAACCGTTTTAAAAGTACTGCACGAATTTGTATCAGCGGCAGGTGCGTATCAACTGATTGGCGGTCAGGTTGTTGATATTGAATCTGAAGGAGGGGGTAAATATATAGAAAAACCGGCAGAAACTCTGAAATTTATCCATACTAATAAAACGGCAGTATTGTTTAAATTAGCACTGAAAACTGGTGCTATTATTGCAGGTGCAACCAAAGAACAAATAGATGAGATGGAAGAATTCGGTCAAAAATTCGGACTTGCATTTCAGATTTATGATGACATTATGGATGAAATTTCAACCTTTGAAGAGCTTGGCAAAACAATAGGCAAAGACAAAGAGAGCGGTAAATTAACCTACGTATCTCTGAACGGACTTGATAAAGCAAAAGAAAAAGTTATTGAACTGACAAACGACATTCATAAAATCATTGATAAATATAATTCGGAAATTTTCAATTCAATTACCGAAAAAATTATTTCAAAAATTGTGTAAAACTGCTTATTAAGACTTGTAACAAAAAACAGAACTTCTGAAATCAGGTAAAAAATAAATACTTTACATGATTAAGAGAGCATAACTGTGTTTTCATGCGTTCAAAATGAGCCAAAACATGGTTAAAAGACAAACTCGGAGGAAAACAAAAACTGACGTAAGTCAGAACAACCAACAACAATAAATGGCAAAATGAAAATTATAGAGGAAAAAAGGCACTTTCTTGTTAAGAAAGTGCCCTTTTTTAGCCAAAAAATAAAAAATATGATAGAATAAACTTATGACATCAAATAACAACGAACGAAATTCAGAATCAATATTCAATAGTAGTGCACATCAGGAAGTCCCTATTATTTCAAAAGAGGTGCCGATGCCTACAACGGCAGGTTCAACGAATTTTATTGAAGGTTTGCTTAGTAAACTTATAAAAAACCCTAAAGATTTATTATTTTCAAATAAAAAGGGCAATGTTACTAATATTATCGAACAAAACATTGATTTCTTTGAAGCATTGGTTAAGTTAAAATTTCGTCTTGTTATGCAGGATGACGGTTTTATTATTGTCAATCCAGACAACACAATGTCAGGTAAAGTCACATTTTTGAAAAACAATGAATCAAAATTTGACGACAATGCGCAAATATTATTTAATCAGATTGCCAATCTTATAATAAATAACGACGGCCTGGAAACAATGATAGATGCTTACGAAAAGGATAATTTCTACCCTGTCGGAGAGCTTGTAAAAGAAACCATTACATATAACGGCAAAGAGATAGAAGTAATGGCAGGGACTCTGATGAACCCTAAAAAAGAAACAAAAAAGGTATATTTCTACAAAGGTAAAGAAGTATTTCCTGATCAGAAATAAAAACAGTACATAAAAAAACGAAAAGGGGCTTGTCGCCCCTTTTCGTTTTGATTTTCGAAACATTTCATCGGTATTTTTAACCGGTACTTATATAAACAATTTTTTAATGACCGAATTTCAAAAAACAATCAAATCGTTACATAAATTCATGAAGTTTTATTACCAAAATTACATGTTATCTTACGTAAACCCTTGGCAATCTTACTTTGAGCCTGCACGTGAGCTCGTAATTAATTGTTCCCGCAATCTTTGCCCAGTCATCAATAGATAAATCAGAATCGTTAAGCAGTGTTATGATATCCCCTTCATTAACGTCAAGACCGGTAATATCAAACATCATCTGATCCATTGTAATATTTCCGATTTGTTTAACTTTTTGCCCGTTAATTTCTCCGTAAATTTTATTTGATAAAATTCTCGGAACCCCGTCAGCGTAACCTATTGGTATTGTTGCGACCTTAATATCTTTATCTGCTGTATATGTATAGCCGTAACTTATTCCCTGCCCTTTTTTCATAATATGGATATTTGTAATTCTGCCTTTCAGCCCCATAACCTGTTTAAGTTCAGGATAGAACTTCAGATTTTCTGGCAAATCAGGATAAAGTCCGTAAATTGAAATACCCATTCTGACCATATTTGATTTAATATCGTAAGACATTGAGCCTGCAGTATTCAAAATATGAAGGAGCAGTCCTTCTGTATCAACCGCGTTAATTATACTATTCCAGCAATCAAACTGTTTTTGGGTTTTATCGACAATTTCCGCATTTGCAAGGTGGGTAAATATCCCTTTTAATTCCACAAAATCGCACTCCTGAACTTTTTTAATGAAATCAACCGCAATATCAGGTTCAAGTCCTATTCTGTTCATGCCTGTATCAAGTTTGATATGAACTTTCGGCTTAATTCCCGTACGTTCATACGCCTGTTTGCACGCATTGAGATGTGCTTCAGAGAAGATTGAAACAGAAATATCGTTTTCTGCCGCAATTTCGAAAGACCAGACAGGCACAGCGCCTACGACAAGAATATCACAGCTGATTTTTTCGCGCCTTAAATCAAGACCTTCATCAATAGATGCCACCCCAAGCATATCGACTCCCGATGCAAGCATTGTAGGTGCTATCATAGCGGCACCATGCCCGTACGCATCCGCTTTAACTATTCCCAATATCTTTTTATCGTCAGAAATATTTTTTCTGAACTCAGACACATTGTGAGCAATAGAATCTAAATTAATCTCAACCCAGGCATCTCTGTGGGTATTTAACTGTGTTAATCTCGTGTTTTTCATACTTTCTATTATAATACAGAAACCTGAATTGATTTACTATTTTCTTTTGATATAAAATCAAGCGCCTTGATAATTTCCTTGTAATCATCCATCAATACAAGCTGGCTTCTGTATTTTGCTGCATTTTTAACCCCGTTTATATAGAACGGATAAAACTTTCTTACAAATTTTATTCCGACCTTTTCTCCGCGCAGTTTTATCTCTTCGTCTAAATGAGTTCTTAAATCGACAATTTTATCTTCAAGCGTTGGGACAGGGAGCCTTTCCCCGGTTTTAAAGAAGTGTTCTATTCTGTAGATTAAAGACGGATCACCAATAGCGGCACGCCCTACTGCGACTCCGTCAGCACCTGACAGTTCAAGACATTTTTCCGCACTTTCTATCGAATTAATATCTCCGTTTGCAAAAACAGGAATATCGACAGATTTTGTCAATTCTGCTATCTTTGCCCAGTCAGCCTTGCCGGAATACATCTGATTTCTTGTTCTCCCGTGAATGGTTATAAAGTCGGCACCCGCTTCCTGCATCCAGCCGCCAAACTCAACAAAATTCATTTCACTTTGGGTAAACCCGAGCCTGAATTTAACACTTACAGGGATAGAAACTTTTTCTTTTACCGCCTCAACTATGTCATAAGCGAGTCTGTCGTTGCGCATTAGTGAGCACCCGTCATTTCCACCAGTAACTTTTTTTACCGGACATCCCATATTTATATCAACCATATCCGCAAAATTTTCCAGATACTTTGCACAGTCTGCTATCATTTGCGGTTTATGTCCGCTCAGCTGATACGATATCGGGGTATGGTTATCATCACGTTTTGTTATGACAACATCTTTTACCTGAGTGAGCGCTTCCGAACTAATCATTTCAGTGGTTAAAAGTGCATCTGCGGAATATTTTCTGACAAGCGAACGCAAAACATAATCTGTTATGCCTGCCATCGGGGCCAATGATACTTTTGATTTTATTAAATCTTTTACATCCATTTTTATTTATTCGGAGTCAATTCCGCCTCTATTTCAGGTATTCTTCCTTTTACGTATTGAGAATACTCGTCGTCATTTTTATACACTTCAAGGAACTTTTTGTAATAACCTAAAGCATCTTTCGGCTTGTTAAGATTTTCATAATCTATTGCGATAAGATAATATGTTACATCCTGATTTTTGTTGTATTCAAGTGATTTTTTGTAGTTATCTATGGCAAGCTGAGCCTTATTCTGAGCGTCATAAATAGAAGCTCTGTAAAAATACGCATCAGGATTAGCCGCATTTTGAGAAATTGCAGTATCCAGCAAAGTCAGAGCCTGATCATATTTTTTTGCATCAAACAATTTTACGGCCTCTAGCACATTATTTTGACTCAAAACATCGTTCATATCGGCAACACCCTCTTTTGCCATAGTGTTTGACGGGTTAAGCTGCGCCGATTTTTGGAAATATTTTTTAGCCTCTTCATATTTTTGCTCATTTGCGTATATTGCACCTATGCTGTAGGCTATGTCCGAATTATTAGGACTAAGTTGGAACGCCTTCAGATAACACTCAAGCGCCTTATCCTCCTGCTTTAACCCCTGATATGCTCCCGCAATACCTAATATGGTATCGACAGATTCAGGCAGGGAAGAATATAACTCAATCGCTTTTTTGTAGTTTTGAGAATTGTATGCTTTGTACGCGTTATCCATTATTTCTGCATCAATATCCGCATTGATGTTTTTAAGCATCTTTGCCATACTCTGATTATTCGGGAATTTTGCCAAACCCTCTGTCAGAAACTCTTTTGATTTTTTGTAATCATCCTGCTGAGCATAACAGAGTGCCAGATTTTCATAGACACTTTCTCTGCTCGGGTCTGTTTCTTTAACAAGCGAATAATACTTTATCGCAGTCGGAAAATCTTTTTTGTTGTGAGCCTCATACGCATAATTGTACAAATCATCTACGTATGATTTTTCAGGATTGTTGTAACTTCTCACATAGTTATAGATGTCTTCAGCCGTCATTGAGGACTTTTTAAGTTCCGCTATTTTGTTTACGTATTCCTCATTATTTTCAGGCTTTAGCAGTTGTAATTTTCTGTACTGTTCTATTGCAAGTTTTTGTGTTTCTTTCCTTGCTTCATAACACTGAGCCAGATATAAATTTACAAGATAGTTATTTGGTTTCAGTATCAGAATATTTTTATATGTTTCAATAGCCTTGTCATAATTTTCCTGAGCCTGAAGAAGTGTACCTATATTTATCTGGGTATTCAGGGTAGTTTTTTCATCTCTTGCAGGTTTTGCAAGCGACTGCTTGTAATAAGAATATGCTTCCTCATATTTGCCCTGACGTTGTTTAATTGCCCCAAGATCGGCAAGCAGTTCTGCATTGTTTGGGGAAACCTCAAGTTTCTTTTGGAAAATTCTTTCCAAATCAAACAGAATATCATCAGAATTATCACAGTGAGAAAGAACGTAATTATATTGTTCTGAGGCACCTTCGTTGTTGCCCATCTTGTCCAGAACATTTGCATAACGCATTCTTGCAGATATGTCGCTCGGGTCATATTCTATAGCCATTTTATAATACTCAGCCGATTTAATCAGGTTATTAATCGATTTCATCATAGATGCAATTCTCAAAAGAGAAACTTTTCTGTACTTATCAACATTGATTATCTGTTCATATTCATACATTGATGCAGAGAAATTTCCTGCCGCATTGAGTTCTTCCGCAAGCTTGTAATGTCCTTCAGCGGAAGTATTGGCACCATATTGTTTTTCACAGTAATGCAGACTGTTTGCAGTTGATGAGATTGAGCTGAAAGAGTTCATAGCCTGATCTTTATCAACATAATATTTCAGATAAAAAATCGCACTTCTGAAATCGTCTGCCGCAGCTCTGTAATTGTGCTCATAGTTAGCGATGTAAGAGCCTCTTGCAATATAGGAATTAACAAGCCCTATTCTTGCAGAATTATCCATAAAGTTTATCATCAGTGATTTTTTAAACTCATCAATAGCACTTGAATATCTTGCATTGAAAAAATGCTGCTGAGCAAGGGTGTAATGTTCCTGGAACCCTGCATAAGAAGGTGTCATTAGCCCAAAGCCCAGACTCGCCGATATTAAACATCCTGTGATAATCAGTTTAGTATTCATAAATATATTTTATAATAAGCATGAATTTTGTACACTATTCAGGATATTTTTAGTGTAACAATATGAAAAAGATTACTATTATAATTGAATTTTGAGTGTTCAATGTAAATAAATGTTACAAACCCTGTTTTTCTGCCTAAAGTTTTCCACAAAACGGTCGTATATCATGACACGACAGGGAATGGGATAATTGTTCTCATTTATAAATAATAAAGGATTACGGATATGGGTTTATCATCATCACAAGCAAGATTATTAACTTTGACTGCAAGAATGCACCAAATAGAATATAAAGCAGCTAAATTAGAAGCAATGAAACTGCAAATGGCTAATGAATCAAGAAGAGTTTATGACGAATATCTTGAAGCATTAGACAAAACAAAAGTTCAGGTTAAGAAACTCAACTCTGTAGGTGCTGCAACTTACGAAGATATTTCAAGCTACGCAACACTGACAAGTGCAGGCTACAAACTGTATCAAATCGGCGAAGACGGCGAATTGACAGCTGTTGATTCAGGTACAGGCAGCTTCTCAATCGCAGGTCAGACTGTAAATATTTCAACCTTCAATACTGAAGTATTAACAAACCTCTTGAATTCAGGCTGGTTTATCCTTAAGAAGATTGACGTTGCATCAGGTGCTGATTTATATGAAACATCTGTTGCTGTTGATACAGGCTTGCAGGAGGTATCAGACGAAACTCTGCTCAGAAAAGCTGAAGCTAAATATGAAGCAGATATGCGCAAGATTGATATGAAAGACAGAAAATATGACCAGGATCTTGCAGCAATCGAAACTGAAAGAAACGCTATTAAGTCTGAAATGGAAACACTCAAGACTGTCGCAAAAGACAACGTCGAAAGAACCTTCAAACTGTTCTCATAGACACAGGGGTAAATGTTGTTACCCTGCCGTTACATGTCCGATTTAAGTATCGGCATGAAACAAAGATTAAAAATATAATTTTCCCTATAATTTTTCCCTATTTTTTAATTTTGCCACTTAGTTTTAAGTGGTTTTATTTTTTTTAAGAATCTTGGAGGGGGAAATAGTATAAATGAACCTTGTTATTTTAATTTAAAAATCAACTATGATATAATACAAAAAACAGGGAGAGAGATATGTCAAAAGGTTTATTCATAACATTTGAAGGAGTTGACGGTTGCGGAAAGACTACCCAAATTAAGTTGTTACAAGAATACTTTGAAAAACAGGGCAAGACAGTTTTGCTCACAAGAGAACCCGGTGCTAAAGGTTTAGGGGTAAAACTCAGAGAAATTCTGTTAAACTATGACGGAGAAGTTTCGCCTAACTGTGAAAGCTTTTTGTTCCTCGCAGACAGAGCACAACATATTGATACAATTATTAAACCTGCCGTAGAGCGCGGTGAAATTGTACTTTGCGACCGCCACACAGATTCAACCGTTGCGTATCAGGGATACGGCAGAGGAGTTGATTTAGAACAGATTAAAATGCTCAACAATATCGCAACAAGCGGGATGAAACCTGATTTAACCTTTATTTTTGATATTGATGTTGATACCTCAATGTCACGCGTTGGGAAAGAAAAAGACAGAATGGAATCTGCAGGGATAGAGTTTTTCAAACGTGTACGCGAAGGGTATCTTGCCATCTCAAAACAGGAGCCGGAAAGAGTGAAACTTCTTAACGGAACCGACAGAATAGAAGATATACACTCACAGATTTTAGATATCATAAAAAATTATTAATAAAAAAGACTCCGATTTATATACTAATCGGAGTTCTATATTAAATCAGTGTTATATCAAGTTTTTTAACCTACTATAACCCTTGAGAACTAAATCGTTTTTGCTCTTAAAGCATAATATTTGGATATAACTGTTTCTTTTATGTATTCAAAAGTGTTACGTGCCTGTTTTGCAAAGTAACCTACTTTTTCTTTGAAAGACATGCCTTCTTCAGACATTTCTTCCGACAAATCAAAAATACGTTGTTGAGCATCAGCAGATTTTTTAGCGTGCAATCTTGCTCTTGCCTGATTATCAAGCGTTTTAAACATTTTTGCAGAATCTTTATCGCTTATAGCCTTGCTGTACTTGTACATAGCTTTATAAGTTTGCTTTTTAGGTTTCTGAATTTCTGCGCCCAGGCCCATAACTTTTGCAACGTTCATTATATGATACCTCTTTTTATTTTTACCATGTTCACCATATATAAAACCCGTAAAAATATTTTTTGCGGGGTAGGGATAAATGTAACAGGGGTAAATGTGTTAGTAAATATTTAACTCAACAACAACTCCATTTTTATGCTACAATATAAACTGACCATTAAGGAGTGGTGTCCGAGTGGTTTAAGGTGCAAACCTGGAACGTTTGTGTGGGGGAAACTCCACCGGGGGTTCGAATCCCCCCTACTCCGAATTTTATTATAAAAGACAGGGTTTACCCCTGTTTTTTTATCATCAATTATGAGTCTTTCAAAGGGTAATTATATTCATTTACCCTTATTTACCCCTGCCTCTATTGATTTATCGGAGCGAATTGAGCAACCAATGAAGTAATATCAGTTTCATTATCAGAATGGAGTACATCCTGAACACTTCCGTAGCCGTTATCAACCAGCCAGCCTGCTACATTTTGGCGAACAGAATCTATCGTATTTTGGCTATATGTGAAGATTTTATTCCCGCCGGCATAAACCTCTTCAATAGCATGCATCTTTTCACGTCCGCAATTGACTACGACACCTGTTTCTTCTGCTTCTTTACCGGCATACTTGATATAAAAATCACGACTGTAATTCATTAAGTTACCTTTAGCATCAACTTCCACGTCAAACAGGAATGAATAACCGTTTGCACTACTATCCAGATACAATTTATCATCACCTGCATAATCATTGATAATAGAATATCTGTTACTGCTTGTTATATGCAAAGTGTATACGTTGTCATTTTTAGAACCTGCCCAGGAATCATCTTCAATATACGTTGTTCCGCTTCCTTCATAACTAAGCTGTTCTTCATATAATTGAACATAGTTTACATCTGACCAGGTGAACATATTAGTTTTAAAGATTTTAAGCATTTCTTTTAATTGTTCTTTAGTACCGTTTTTAATAGCATCTTGAACAGAGGCAAATCCGTTACCCTCAGCATTTAGCCAAGTCGCAATTTTTGCGGCGGTATCATCGATTTTATCCTGATCATAAGATGCTGCTGAGCCTTTTTCTGCAAAGAACGGTTCATTATATCCGATTACATACGTATCTACCGCAGTTACTTCTGTTGTACCGTCCTTTATTACATTTCCGTAATTGTCGTTTTTAAGCAGACTTATCAAACCTTGTGCTTCCTGTTCGTTATCCCAGGCATGCATTTCAACAGTTTGAGTTTGTGCCTTACCATCAACTATGTATTTTTTATATTGTAAATCGGATTTATCACTGTAAAATACTTTTTCGTTATCTATATAGCCATAGAATGTAAGTGATTTTACAAGTGATGTGGTTTTAGATGACGGATAATCAGCAGCATTAACAATTCTTGTTCCGATAGTTTGAGTTTGCCATTCGTTGTTAATCAAATATTGATTAATCCCGTCCCCTCTCAAATTAGAATCAGTACTGTAAAATACATTATTGCTACTGTCTTTATAGCCGTAATAAACCGTATACTCAGTTACTTTTTTATCATTTGCTTCTAATACGGTAAATTTTCTGCCATCTTGTTTATATTGCCATTCATCTACACCTTCGACAGTTTTAATATACTGAACAATATCCTCACGTTTTGAAGCCAAGTCAGCATCTGTATCCCAAAGAATATGATTGGCATCAGCTTTATATACATAACCGTATGTTGTTACATTCTCAGCAATATACTTCACATCATCAAGTCCGACTTCAGCCGTTGAGATTTTTCTTGTTACTCTTGTCGTTTCAGTCAAACCGTAACTAACTTTATCTTCCGTAACAGCCACAATATTCTCTGATGCCAAGTCTGGATCAAAATCCCAAAATGTTTCTTCTGTTTGCGTATTTCTGTACTGGTACTGAATCCATTTTTCCCTGCTGAATGTTGTATCTTTAACATACATATCTCCGGTTGAAACAACATTTCCGTCTTTTTGAGTCAAATCAAAATAAGTCATATATGAACCAAGCGCAAGTGAAAGAGTATCATACCCTGATTCATCAGATATTATATTCTTTGCCTTAACTGATGAAGCAACAGGAGTTGAAACATAGATATCATTACCGGTACCACCATACATATATGCATTGTCATCAATCATAGTATCGTTACCGTCACCGCCATAGAGATAATCTTTGCCGCTTGTTGCAGTCCAACCGTTCAATACATCGTTTCCGTCACCGCCTTTTAGCGTATCCTGCTTATTAGCACCTTCTATATAATCATTATAGGCTGTACCTGTATATTTATTTGCCTTATGATCTGATAATAGGCTTGTGGTTCTCCAAGAATGTTCTATCTGCATATTATCAGCCAGATTTAAAACCATATAGTCTGCGCCTGTCTTACCATTATCAATATACTTAACCCCGTATTCTCCTTTAGCTGATTTGAAATAATCTTTCAAAACAACTTTGTTTACAGGTATAGTTGTTCTTGTATAATCATCGCCGGCCTGATATGCACCGATAACCAAATCGTTTCCGCTTTTGACATAAGTTGCACCTGTCGGATTACTTGATGTTGTGTCAAAAACAGGATTTACAAAAGTCGGGAATACATCACTATATGTTAGTTTCATTGACGGTGTAAAATACAGATAATCATTTTTTAGATTAGTAAATCTTATAGTATCACTACCGTTGCTATTATAGATTGTATCTTTGTAATGTTCTATATCGTTACCTTTTTCATCAAACTGGTTATAGACATAAACATCATCCCCGTCTCCGCCGTAAATTTTATCATTCCCGCGAGAACCATTAATGGTATCATTACCCGCAAGAGCTTTTATTGTATCTGCTTTTACCGTTCCTGATATTTCATCATCATAAATTGTACCGGTAATAGTTGAGCCTTTCGTTGTAGGTTTGCCTTTACCTGCTGACAAATATGCATAAACATCAGTATCACCCACAGTTAAGTCAATTTTATTTGTATTACCAAAATAATTTTTTACTGTTATTTTCTGAGTTACTGCCTTACTGCCTGCAATTGCATCGTATTTATTTGTGATAACTAAATCCTTTTTGTTACTTGCCACTTTGTACGTAGTTTCTTTTGGCTCGTATTCAGTATCCAGATTTATCTGCACTTTGATCTTTTCATCGACTTCAATTTTATCCAAATCAAAAGTGATGATATCATTTCCATCATCTTTTCCGATATTAATTGTTTTATCACCGATTCCGTTTATGGTTATCTTATCATTACCTTTATTTCCGTATATTTTATCAATCCCGTCGCCGGTTACGATTTTATCGGCCTTTTTCCCGCCTTTTATATCGTCATCATATGCCGTTCCGACGATAGTTTGTGCCTTTGATTTATCTTCGTAATCAAACGTAAAAGTATGAAGATGGAAAATATTAGATAAAGATTTTTCAAGACCGCTATTATCTACCGATATAAATATGCTAGGCTCATTTTTGAAATAATCTTTTACTGTTGTAGTTTCAGTAGTTGTTACTCCTGCTTCTGTCCAGCTTCTTTTTATCAGCAGATTATTACCCTCTTTTACATAGTCATATTCTGCAAAATCATCATCACCTTGGTTATAGTCAAATGCAAGCACAACTTTTGATTTTAAACCGTCACCTTTAAATACGATAACATCATCTCCATCACCTTTTTTTATCTGGATAGTTTTTGTACCGGAACCATCTACCGTTATGGTATCAACTTCCTGACCTGCGTTGAGTGTATCATTACCGACACCTGTAAATATTTTATCTTTATATTTTGTAGCAGTTATCGTATCACTGCCGCCGCCTGCAGTTATAGTCACACCTATATTCTTTTGGGCATTTTTCTTTGTTGGGGTATAACTTCCTTCTGCACTTATATTGATGATTTCATCAAAATTTGTTCCATATACATTTACACCTTTTTGAGGGGCAGTAATTGTTAAAGATTCAGCACCGTTTTTGTCTTTATAAAATTCTGTAAGAGATTTGTTATAGTCTTCTCCGCCCAATGCCTGTATGGTCATATCAGGGTGAAAATTAATAAACTTTATAGTTTTACCGCCTGCTTTAACTGTCAGTACGTTTCCTGATGCAGTCACACTTGATATACCATCTAAAAACCCTGTACTACCCGGAGTTTTTATAGAAATAGTGTCATACCCGTTTAAGTTATATGATTTTTTTATTGTTCTTGGCTTAGTAAAATCGACTACTTGTGTTACCATAAATTTTCCCCTTTATATATCCGTTACTCAAATTCTTAGTATAAAAAATGCGCAAAACTGTTGTTTTACACATCATTTTATATTTTATTCAAACCTTCACACCATACACCCGAAAAAACAAAATTTTCGGCAATTTTCAGATTAAGAAAAAGTACGTTGCGCAATGAATTCATACGACAATTATATCAATATTTAACCGTACATGTCAAAACAATTCGACAGTATATTAAGATATCGTCATACTGAGTTTAATGTTTGTCCATACTCTACATCTGCGCTTCTAAACATTGTTTGAGCATTTTTATATAATCTTTTTTCAGACTTTTTGGGGAAACAATTTTCACAAATTCGCCCCACTTAAAGACGTGCCAAATGATTTCGTAAGGTCCTGATGCTTTGAACTTGACCGTAACAGACCCATCTTCGTTCTGTTTAACTTTTTGTGTCGGGTGGAAATTGTAGTGCAGGACATCATCAGCCACTTCAGGCGAGAAGAGTAATTCCACTTTAATAATTTCGTTTTGATAAACCCCAAAAGATTTACTGGCATAAGCGGATATATCAAAATCGCCTTTGTCGAAGGTTTCGTGTAACAGGCTGACATCAGAAAACCTGTGTAAAAGATAAACAAACGGATCTTTATAATCTTTCTCAACCCCGATAAGATAAACATTTGTGCCATAAATTATTCCGTAAGGTGACAACACTTTTTCTCTTACTTCACCATCATATTTTGCGTTATATTTGCAGCTTATTTTTCTGTTTTCTTTTATGGCTTTTCTTATTGTGTCGAGCATAGTCAAATCGATTTTATAGCTTGGTTTTTGAGAAACTGCAACCCCTTCCGATTTCATAATCAGTTCTATTGCATCTTCGACTTTTGTAATTTGTTTTCTCGAATGAGCTTTCAGCTTGGACAATATTCTTTCCACAAGCGCTTTTTTATCATCGTGAGGAAGCCCGTTTTTTATCGCCTCAAGTTCGGCAATTTCCTCAGGCGAAAAGCTGATTATTTCGTTCATATAACTTGTATTGATAAACCCCCAGTGTTTTTCTTTCCCGACTGTTTCTATTTCGCTGATTTGCGGGATACCGTCAAGCAGTGCATCTCTGATTCTTTCTGCAGTTTTTCTTGAGACACCGAGTTCATTTCTTATATCGTTCAGGGTTATCCCCAAAACTCTTTCCTGCATAAGCACTACCAGATACAAAATATCTGTCAGTCGTGAATATCTGGGTTTATCTTCTGTCATTTTTGCTCTCCATAATTTGATTATCTTATTACTTAACCACGTCATATATGGTCTTGTCTATTCTAACAATTTTATCAACATCCGTCAACAGTGGGGGGTAAATGTGCAAAATATAAAATATTGTCCCCTCCCATAGGGGGGAGGGGTAGTGAGAGAGTATTTATTTTTAATTAAACAACCAATAGAGATGCAAAAAACATGTGTAGAATATATTATTAAGTTGTTAAAAAAAGGTGTGTGGAGTAAATGTATGGGAGTTAATTGAGATCACATTATTAAAATATAATTAGAGTATGTTATTATTTCTGTTTTTGATGATATTTTCGTGCAGAATGATATCATCTCTTATTGCTTCGACATCTGCATCAGTAGTCATTTCAATATAATTCTGAACAGATTCAAAAATTTTTATCCCGAACAATTTCACTTCATTTTTAACTGTACTGACTGTCTTAGCCATATTTTTCCTCACACATATCTAACCTGTACTATTATCATACAACCCTACTATGTCAAATTCGGACAGTGGTACCCCTAAACTTTAAATTCATCTTCTTTATCTGCCGTTTTTATTTTTAGGACGACCGTATTTTCGGCAAGATTCTCATCAACTTGTGTTGACAGATCGACCACCATATCGCCATCGACACAGTTTTCAATCCTGCTGAAGATATTTGCCATATCCGCCAGAGTAAAACTCTGGTTAACAACAAACTCATAGAACATAGATTTCATGTTCGGGTTTTTATCTGCAAGCGTTTTAATTTCATCTTCCTGTTCCGGAGTCATATCATTGACTATTGTAATAACTGTTTCATCTGATATCATATTTATCTCCTTACACGATACAATATGATTATACTGGGTAACCACGTCATAAACGGGGGTATATTTTTGCCATATCACGTTTCTGTACAACAGATTAGGTGCAAGCCCCCTTAATTATTCACCCCGCTCATTTTATCCCCCCTAATCTGACGCAGTTGTTATTTATACTAAAAACAAATGGGAAAATATAAAGAGAGATTAATATGATACAAGCTAATATAGAAAACGATATCGTGTCATGCATAAAGGATATTGGCAGAATTGAGAAACACAAACTTGTCGATATCTTATGCGGGAATGAAGATTTTATGAATTCACCGTTTTACGGAATATACAGGGAACATCCCATATCAGATATTATGTATTATATAGACGAACTTGTCCGAAACGATATCCTGAATTCCCAGGGGTTGTTTGAAGTTTTAACTGTTAATGTTATCAAAAGCGAAGAACCCGATATTTTACCGATAAATACAGACGACATTACGGATAAAAATATTCTGAAAATTATCAAGCTGATAAGAAACGAGAAGAACATCTTCATAACAGGGCACGCAGGCACGGGAAAAAGTTATATTCTTGATAAATTAAAAAACCTGATTCCTAAACTGGTCGTAACTAGCACAACAGGCATTGCTGCGGTTAATGTGGGCGGACAGACCATCCACTCTTGGACAGGGATAGGTATTTGCAACAAACCTGTGTCAGTAGTTGTTGAAAATATTTTAAGTAATTATTCCCAACATTCTCAGATAAAAAACTGTAAACTGCTTGCGGTTGATGAGATTTCTATGCTGAATATTAATACTTTTGAATATATCAATGAGGTGCTTAAACAAGTCAGAGATAATAACAAACCGTTCGGCGGAATTCAGGTAATTTTTATCGGGGATTTCTTTCAGCTCCCGCCTGTTGAGAACAGGACAGAGGAAGAGCCAAAAAAGAAATATTGTTTTGAATCGGAACTGTGGGAACAAATGAATTTTCATCCTGTCGTGCTTACTAAAAATTACAGACAGAACGAACAAAATCTGATCAGAGCCTTGTCACATATCAGGACGAATAAATTAACAAAAAAGGATATAGAACTTCTCAAAAGCAGAGAGGTTGAGGACAGCAACGACCTGTCAGATATGCTGCATATTTTTTCCACTAATGAGGAAGTCAGACGGTATAATCAACAAAGGTTTAGTTTATTGAACGGGAAATTACACTTTGTAGAGGCAATAGATACACTATACGCAAACACAAATGTGCTTAACTTTTGCAAAGCTGAAGAATATATCTATCTAAAAGTCGGGGCAAGGGTTATGCTGCTGGTTAATCTTAATTTTGAAAAAGGGCTCATTAACGGTTCCTGTGGCACTGTAACAGAGGTAAATACAGACGATATTGTGATAAAATTTGACAACGGGGTTTGTGAGAGTATTCAGAGGTTCGAGTTTGAGTTTTATAAGAACGACAAACTCATTGCAAGCCGAAAACAGTTTCCGCTCCAGCTTGCATACGCTATCACAACCCATAAATCACAGGGAATGACTCTGGATAAACTTTTTGTCGATTTCTCAAGATTTTTTGAAAACGGCCAAACTTATGTAGCACTCAGCAGAATAAAAACTCTCGACGGCCTGCATATCTCAAACTTCAACCCGCACAAAATTAAAGTCGATGACAAAATAGTTGAGTTTTATAAACAGTTAAAGGGATAAAATTATTCAGAAAAATAATTGCGTATAAACTTTTTAAAATAATAATAATTATCTGTGTTCTGAAAATCAAATTTCCTGTTTTCTTTTGCTTTTTTGAGTTCAAAAATATTCTCTTTATTTGGTTCTTTTTTTATTGTTTTGACTTTATATTTTCTGTGTTTTTTATGTGTTTCACTGAGTAAATTTACAGGAATAAAAGTTATCTTTAATCCGTTAAAATAATACAGAGTTTTTGGTTTTTTAAAATTCTTGTTTTGAGGATATAACAGAGCGACTTCCACTTCTTTTACGCCTGCTTCCATTTGTTTAATTATTTGTGCGTAAGTAAACACCTGATACAAGTCGGTTTGGCTTATATGGGTTTTATTATTAGTATATCTTTTATCTTCATCTTTTTCTTCCTGCTCATCTTCAGCCACTTTCATATCTTGCGAAAAATTTATAATTTTATACTTTGCATCAAGAATTAGGTATTTTGTTTTGTCCTTGTTCCACAACACAAAATCCATTTTTGTTCTGAAGAAGTTTTTAATGCTATCTGTTTTGTTTTCTTGCAACAAATAATGTGGACTATACTGTTTTTTGCTTGTAAATAAATCTGATTCATATTCATCAAGCATTGTTTCTATATACTGTTCAAACAACTCATGCAAAGAAAACATTATTGCAGGAAATTTTTTCCTGCCTTTATTTATCCAGTAATTTTTATCGGATAAAAACACTTCCGCATATAACAAAGGTTCGTCATAGTGAGAATACAATCTGTTTTTTTGTAATTTGGAAAAATCTTTTAACAAATTTTTACTGTCGTCAATATCCCCAAACTCCTGTATAAACCTGCGAAGCCGTTTTTTATTATTTTCTCTTACTTCTTGTTTTTCTTTTTTTGCTTTATCAAAACCGTTTATTTTTTTTATCAAATGTGAACAAGCCGTTTTTAATATTCTGTTTTCCGGAATATTATCAGTAAATTCATCATACTCGCAATAAAACTTCTCTTTGGAAGTTATGTTGCGTTTTATGTGTTCGGAAAATTTTATTTTCCCTTTCAGATAAGGCAGATTATCCTCTTCAGGTGAATAAAATTTCTTTAACCCTTTTTTGAAAAGGTTATCCATTAACCCGCAAAAGATATTTATTAATATCTCAATAAATAAATTTCGTTTATCTAAATTTGTAGAAGTCGAATTTCCTGTTTTTATATTATTAATAGAATAAGCATTCTCAACCAGATTCGTGAAAATCTTTAACCCTTTATTGACATCTTTTTCATCTTCACCAATTTTTGGTAAAATATAGACATCCGTCCCGTCAGATAGCTGAAAATAGCCTGTATAACCTGAACATTTTATACAGTTATTTTCTCTTTTTATGCAGTCAATATTCTCATTATCACATAGTTCTAAAAGTTCGTTATAGTGTTTTTTATTGCATTTTTTTTGGCAACCGTCACACCCGTCACAACTTTCCTTTTGACAACAAGATATTGTCCCGTTTTCGTATGCATAAATAGTGTGTGACATTAGCTATTACCTGACATTTTTTTTAAAACAATTAATTCCCATTCAGAGTTCTGTTGAACTTCTTCAAGGGCTTTTTCATTATCATATCCTAGTACTTTTGCAATAGTATTTTTATTATCATAAAAATATTCTTCTAACAACGGATAGATTTTATTTTTAAATGCACGTTTTAGTTTTTCTTTATTATCATTTGCATTTATTAAAAATGCGTGACCTATTTCATGATCTTTGTCTAATTTCCCTATTTTACGAATATTTTCATTAAGTTTTTTCAATAAGATTTCATAATCAATCTTGCCAAAACTTTTACCTTTTAATAAATCATGTCTTGGTGGCATTTCTTCAAAATCAAACCGACGTCTTAGAGCAGTATCTAATAAAGCAATCGAACGGTCAGCTGTGTTCATCGTGCCGATAATATAAAGGTTACTTGGAACAGAGAACGAGTTACCCGAATAAGGCAAAGTTACTGTAATTTCATTATCTGCACCTTTTCTCTTATCATCTTCTATCAGAGTAATTAATTCCCCAAAGATTTTAGAAATATTCCCCCTGTTGATTTCGTCGATGATTAGAACATAATTATTCCCAGAATCTTTATCTGCTCTGTCACAGATTTTTTTGAAAACACCATCTTCTCCCTTATATTTTACATCTTCAACATTTCCCCAAGCTTTCCCTTTTGGAATAACAGGTTTTATCCCCTCAACAAATTCTTCATAAGAATAAGACTGGTGGAAAGTAATAAACTCTATCCGTTTTGTTTTGTCTTCTATTTCTTTCTTTAATTCCTTTTTAAACTCTTCTTGTAGAGTTTCATATGATACTTTTATGTCGTTATCATCTTTATCATAATATTCCTTATCATCAATAGAATACTCATATTCTCTTCCGTTAATAATACTCATAGCCTTAACAACAGTATTATAAGTTTTTCCTGTCCCCGGAGGTCCGTATAGGATTTGGTTGAGTGGAAAAATTTGATTAGTTTTAAAATTTTCTATGGCAAATTTGATCTGTTCTATTGTTATGCTGTTTTCTTTTAGGAAATTCTCAACTAATGTTTTCCCATCTTCAGTCAATTCCCATATCCCATCACGTTTCTTATTGGTTTTTTTAAAATTAATATTTCCATTATTTATAGTACCGTTTATTGTGGCTTCTATAGAATCAACTTCTTGTTGAGAAAATTTAATTAATGGATGTATACTCATTTCATCTTTGTAGTGATGTGGCTTATCTGGGCCCAGTAGATACATTATAATAGCACAAATAGTTTCCCTTTTACTATCTGTAAGTATTTTTTTTATTCTTAATATGTCAATCTCTTTTTCATTAAAAAATTTTTTCCATTCATCTGGGAATTCTTCCATATAGGCTTTTGCATATTCTTGACCGATATCAGACAAGCCGTAGGTTTTATTGCTGGTATCATACTCAAAGTAATCCTTTCCTTTACCACTAAGGCTTAGTTTTGGATTTTCCTTAGAATTTTTTCGTAAGACATTTCCTACATTTTGTTTTCCATTTGGTGCTGTAAATTTTTTCTGTACTATTGGGAAGGAATCATATAT
>JAILHQ010000111.1 GCA_024695725.1 Cyanobacteria bacterium RUI128
TACCCAAACTCAGGAGGCAAAAAGACTCGGGCGTGACGGGTATGTTTCGTTGAAATTTGACTATCTTGTGACACCTGACGGAAGGCATATCCCGATAGAAGGGGGGATGTCTTCAAAGATGCACCCTGTGAAGCAATTCGGGAAGATTGTAGCAACAGATGTCGGTTATACTGCTGTCGGCGGTGTTGCAGGCGGCTGGTTTGCGCTCAATACGCTTGGATTGGAAGCTGCAATAGCATCTCATGGGTATACAATTGCGGGAGGTGCTGCAATTGGTGGCACAATAGGGCTTGTGATGTCCCTTTACAGAAAAGGTAAAAATGCTCTCATTGCACCGGGCGATCAGATAAGAATAAAACTAAAAGCGCCGATAGAACTCCCTGTTTACAGAGATGAGGCTCTTGTGATGGAGGAAATCGAATATCCGGGGTTTACCGTGCATATAACCAATCTTGAGTATGACAAGGATCCGTTCGGTGAACCTAATACAATAGTTTTGTCGCTAAGAATAGAGAACCTTTCAGACAAAACCTTTGCCGGTATGGATATTAAGCTTACAAACGACTTACAGCAGGTCTTTTACCCTTCGCCATTAGGCGATACAAGTCTTATGTTTAAACAAATTCAACCGGGTGACAGAATAATCGGCAAAATGTCGTTCGCGGTAAATGATGTGAAAGGAATTTACTGGCTTTCCTTCTGTGACAGAGCAACGAAAAAAGAACTTGCAAAGGTGTCACTTGATAATGCCTATAAAGGGGTGTCTGAAAGAACAAAAAAACGTAACGAAAAAATCAGAATGCGTAAACAAAATCTCTATCGTAAGAGAGAAGAAGTATAAAAAAAGGATACCGAAGTATCCTTTTTTTATATTATCGAAATAATGTTTATAACATATTCTTTCTCATTTTTTCTTTAGCTCTGTCTAAAGATTTAAGACGTTTTTCTGATTGACTTACTTGTTTCTTTAAAGTCTTTCTTTCAGCTTTTACTGCTGTGTATTGAGCATCAACATCAGCATATTTTGTTTTTAAATCTAACAACTGGTTTCTGATTTCAACCTGAGCATTATCAATTTGAAGAATAGCATTTTGGATATTTGAATTTCCAAGTGTTTCTTCTGCTGTTGCAGGTGCCTGAACCTGTGTTTGAGCTTTTGCGTCATTTGCAGTCAGCTTGATTGGTGTAAATGCTTCAGAAGCAAACGCACCGGATGATGCCAAAAGAATAATTGTTGTCAAAATTGTCTTTTTCATTTTCTAAACCCTCTCTTATGAGTATAAACCCTTATGTATATTTTATATTATTGGGGTTTAATAGCCAATAGCCCAAAGATAAAAATCATACATTTAGTGTACTATATATTGAGTTTGTAACCGCCGCCGTAAATTGTTTCAATATATTTTTTTTCGTCAGAAACTTTGTCGATTTTACTTCTTAAATGTCTGATATGAACTCTGATAGTTTCTATGTCATCGTCAGGCTCGTAGCCCCAAATGTCTTTTAATAACTTCTTAGACGAAACCATGTTTCCGTGGTTCTGGAACAATATGTAGAAGATTTCAAATTCTATCGGGGTAAGTTTTGCAGTTTTCTCATTGATTTTCACGCTGTAACTTTCAGGCAGCAGCGTAATCTCTCCACACACGAGCAATTCTTTTGTTGCCATTGATTCAGGTATTTTGTTTGCGCGTTTAAGCAGGGCTCTGACTCTTACCTTTAACTCTTCCATTTCGAACGGCTTAACTAGGTAATCGTCAACCCCTATGTCAAACCCCTTAACCTTGTCATTCAGCTGAGAAAGTGCAGTCAGCATCAAAATCGGAGTATCTTTTGTAGATTCGTTTTGTCTGATTCTTTGTGCAACCGTATAACCGTCAACTTCAGGCATCATAACATCAAGCACGATTAAGTCGGGAAGTTCCTGCTTTGCAACAGCAAACCCTGTTGTTCCGTCGTTTGCCTGTAATACCTGATAACCGCAAAGTTCAAGATTAACCTTTATCAATTCGTTAATTGCTATATCGTCATCAACTACTAAAATTTTGTTTTCTTTCATACAAGTATTTTAGTATAAAGATACCTGTTATGTAACGCTTTATAATAAATAAAATTTTACAAACAGAAATATTTATATGTGATAGATTATATATATGGCAAAATTTATTCCACTTCACATTCACACAGAATATTCATTGTTAGACGGGGCGATAAGGGTAAATGACTTGGTTGATTTCGCCGCTGAAAATGATATGCCTGCAATTGCAATCACTGATCACGGTGTTATGTATTCTGCAATCGAGTTCTATGAATACGCCGAAAAGAAGAACATAAAACCTCTTGTCGGTTGTGAGTTTTATGTTCATGACGGTGATATTCACATACAGGACCCGCATGACAATCCTTTGTATCACTTGATTTTGATTGCAAAAAATACAAAAGGGTATATGAACCTTATTAAGCTTGTTTCAACAGCGTGGTGTGAAGGGAAGTATCGTAAGCCGCGTATAAATTGGGAACTTATAGAAAAACATCACGAAGGTCTTATATGTTGTTCTGCCTGTCTTGCAGGAGAACTTCTTCAAAATCTGTTAAATGGTGATAAAGAAAAAGCAAAAGCAGTAGCACAACAGTACAAAGATTTATTTGGTGATGACTACTATATTGAGCTGCAGGATCACGGAATTGAAGATCAAAAGAAAACAAATCCTGACTTGATAGAAATTGCAAGAGAACTCGGTATAAAGATGGTTATAACCAATGACTCACACTATCTGCGTAAAGAAGATGCAGATATGCATGACACATTGTTATGTTTAAACACCAACTCTGATAAGGATGATCCTAATCGTTTCCATTTTGCTAATAATGAGTTTTACATAAAAACAAAAGACGAAATGCGTGATGCCTTCAAATGGATGGATGCGGAAACGTTTGAAGAATGTGTGAAAAATACGGAAGAAGTTGCAAATAAGTGTGATTTACATATTAAACTTCACGATGCCCCGCTGCCTTACTATGAAGTGCCGAAAGGTTACACTACGGAAACTTATCTTAATCATCTTGTGATGGAAGGGTTAAAGAAAAGGTATGGTGAAAATCCGCCTGATTCAATATACGAACGTGCGAAATATGAGTTGGGTGTAATAGAAAAAATGGGATTCCCTGCATATTTTCTTATAACTTGGGATTTTATAAATTTTGCAAAAACTCACGATATTCCTGTCGGCCCGGGACGTGGTTCGGCAGCAGGTTCAATTGTCGCGTATGCATTGGGGATTACAGATATTGACCCAATCTTCCATAAACTGTTGTTTGAAAGATTTTTGAATCCTGAACGTTATACAATGCCCGATATTGATATCGACTTTTGTATAGAACGCCGAGGGGAAGTTATTGACTATGTTGTAAATAAGTATGGTGAGGACAAAGTTTGTCAGATTATAACCTTTATGACGTATGCCCCAAAGGCGGCATTTAAAGGGGTCGGTCGTATATTGAGAGTCCCGTTCCAGGAAAGTAACCGCCTGACAGCTCTTATTGACCCTGCAATAGAAATGGCAAAAATCAATAATGACAAAGCTGAATGGTTAAAAGATGCTATAACGGCTGAAGGCTCAGAGTTGAAGAAGTTGTATGATGAGGATTACATAACTCATACTGAAGACGGCAAAGAAATAAGTTTTAAACGCTGGGTAGATTTAGCTTGTGCTATTGAGGGGCTTAAAAATGGTACGGGTACTCACGCTGCGGGTGTAATTATTGCCCATGACCCTCTTGATACAATACTGCCTGTTCAGCCGTCAAAAGACGGAATCGTTCAGACAGGTTATCCGAAGCACGAGGCAACAGAGGTCTTAGACCTTTTGAAGATGGACTTCCTTGGACTTCGTAACCTTACAATGATTACCAAAACCGTTAAAATGGTCGAAAAATACAGAGGGGAAAAAATTGATATAAATCATATTCCGCTTGATGATAAGCCGACCTATGATATGTTGTCCAAAGGTGAAACTATAGGTGTATTCCAGTTGGAATCTCAGGGGATGATTAACCTTGTAAAAAAATTAAAACCTGACGTTTTTGAAGATTTGGGTGCGCTTGTTGCTCTCTTCCGTCCGGGGCCATTGGGCTCAGGTATGGTCGATGATTTTGTCGCCCGTAAACATGGAGAACAGGAAGTTACCTATGCTCACCCTGACCTGGAACCTGTGCTTAAGGATACGTACGGAACAATTGTTTACCAAGAGCAGATTATGCAGGTTTTTCAAATTCTTGCTGATTACTCACTCGGTCAAGCTGACCAGGTACGTCGTATGATGGGTAAAAAAGACAAAAAGGCAATGGAAGAGCAGGAGGGCAAATTCATTGAAGCTTCTGCAAAGCATGGTATGACAAAAGATGGTGCGGAAAAATTGTTTAACCAGATTCTTGCCTTCGCATCTTATTGTTTCAACAGGGCACACTCTGCTGCGTACGCATTTGTTGCATATCAGACAGCGTATCTGAAATGTCATTATCCGGTTGAGTATCTATCGGCACTGCTTTCAAGTGTAGCCGACAGAAAAGATCAGACTCAGTTGTATATAGAAGAGGCTCAGAAGTTTGGTATAAATGTACTTCCTCCTGATGTTAATAAATCATATCTTGAGTATGCCCCTGACGGCAACAATATCCGTTTTGGTATGGCGGCAATTAAGGGTGTTGGAGAAAACGTAGTAAATGCGATTATAGCAGAGCGTGAAGCTAACGGCGATTTTAAGAATATATTTGATTTCTGCAAGAGATTAGATCAGAAATATGTAAACAAAAAATCTCTGGAAGGGCTTATTAAATCGGGCGCTTTTGCCAATATAGAAAAAAGCCGTAAGCAGTTATTAGATAATCTTGAATATATTTTGAGTGCGACATCAAAAGCATCAAAAGAAAAAGAGATGGGACAGGTAAGCTTATTTGCTATGGCTGATGATAGTGAGTTCGAGGATGTGCAGTATAAATTATCGGGAACAGAGGCTGAGTATCCTGATAAAATAATTCAGCAGTTCGAAAAAGAATATTTGGGATTTTATGTCACGTCGCATCCATTGGATACAATCAGACAGAACCTCCCATTCTTAAGAAATCAGAATATATCAGATTTGAAAAATATGCCAGATTATAACACTCTTAAATTTTCTAAGCAGGATACAAGAAAAGCAATGGCAACTATTTGCGGTCTGGTTACATCATCAAGAATAAGACCTACCCAAAAAGATCCTACCAGATTTGTTATGTCGGGTACGATTGAAGATTTAACAGATAAAATAGAAGTTGTCGGTTTTGGGGATACCGTAAGAGATTATGGAAGTTTTCTTGTTCCTGAAAATAAGGTAATCATATCAGGTAAGGTTCAGCAGAAAGAAGAAAATGATGTAAAAACAACAACTTTGATAATTGATGCCATTAAGCCGGTTGAAAATACGAATATTTTAACTATTTCGCTTAACGATGAATTTAAGTTTGAAGAGCTGTGTCTGCTAAAAGATGTGTTAGCAAGTCATCACGGTTCGGACCCTGTTATGTTCAAACTTCCTGATGAGGACGATAAATTACTTACGGGTTCTACCTTCTGGGTTGATGCGAAGAACGATTTATGTAATGAACTCTCAAAAAGTTTTAAAGACCGTATTACTATTTCCATTAAATCAATGGATGAGCACTGTGACGAAGCAGAAGGGGAAATGGTGTAGATTATCTTACGGTGTTGATATATTCAACTAACTCATCTCTTTTTGCCTGAATAACCTTTTTGATTATATCTGCCGTATCAACATATTTGGTTCTGTCTTCGAATTTTTTACCCCTTAGCCATGAGTATTTCTTCGGTGCAGAGAGAATATCATTCTTCAGGGTCCACAGGCTTTCAAAGACGTCTGAGTCTATAAATTTGTAGGCATCAGACATAAAAAGGAACAGGTCTTTCAGAATATCTGTTGATTCTTTTATATTGTTGTATTTCAG
Source organism: Cyanobacteria bacterium RUI128 (assembly GCA_024695725.1). The sequence goes on from JAILHQ010000111.1 coordinate 6,001, forward strand.
GGCTCTTATTAGTTTTTCAACGTATGTAATCATTACGTCGTAAAAATTAACTATTCTAATCTTTTTGCTGACACAATCTTCTGTCAGGTACTTCATTGAATCGTTATATCCTCGGTCAATAAGCTCTTTTCTTGCTTCGTCAGGCATATTGAAGTTTATGACAACAGTGTCCCCTGTGTTAATTTTCACATAGTCGAATTTATCGTTCTCCCCGAATACATCCATAATAAAGTCTGTTGATGCTGAGGTCATACAGCTATAGATTGAGTTTATAAAATCAAGCGGATTGCTTTCTTTTTCAACAGTGTCCCCTTCCAGTCTGAATTCAAGAACTCTTGAATCGGGTGCGTTTATGTTTTTTGATAATCTCCAAAGGGGGATTCCTTTCAGAAGATCTCCGTCAACGAGTCTGTTATCGTCCATTTCTACAGGCGGCATGAGTCCCGGCATACTGCATGAAATTCTTATTGCGTTGGCTATTTCAAACTCAGGAGTTTCAAAGTTTGAAAACTCTACACAGCAGAACTTGTTCAGGTCAGTTGTAATAATAACAAGATTTTTTGACAACATACCAAAGGTTACCGGTTTGTTTTCACCCTTCTTGTAGTCGTTGCCGTAGAATTTCTTTTCTATGGCCTCTCTGACCCAGTCGGTGTAAACGTTTCCTTTGCTTATCGCAAACTCTGTGTTGATGCCAAACTTGATGTCTTTGAAGAGTTCAAAGTTTACCTGCATAAGCAGGTCCTTTAATTCGTCAGCATTATAGCCGACAGCTAACAGCGCGGCAACAAGAGCGCCAACGGATGAGCCTGCATATGTTTTGACGTTGATGTTAAGTTCTTTCATGGCCTTAATTGCGCCGACATAAGCAAGTCCTCTTACGGCTCCTCCTCCGAATATGCATGTGTATGAACCTTTCATGACCATATATATATTATATCTAAAACCTGTGAAATTGGCATTGTCTTTATTATTTCAATGTGAATTATTTTATAATTTCAAATTTAAAATAAACTATTTGAATGATTTATAATCCAAAATGTTAAAGATTAAAACTTTAGGTTCGTCAAAAAAGGAGTACCCATTTTTATATAGGTTGGAGCATATAATGTCCGAACAAGCAATATTACCCCAAAAAGAGATTAATGTGCACCTTAGCCCGTTGGACATGGCAAGAATTGCGCATCAGAAATATATAGTAAAGCAACAAAACACAGATCTTGAAAATGCTATTGGTTATTATATTGAGGCAATAAGAAGTAATTCTCAGGTTGCAGAACCTTATTACAGGCTTGCAAGTCTTATGTATGAAAAAGGTCAGATTTCGCTTGACTCTGCAATTGAACAGTGCAGAACTGCGGTTACCCTTGAGCCTGATAATATTAATGCTCATATTTATACCGGATACTTCCTTTCTATGTCGGAAGATTATAAGGGTGCACAGGATGAGTTTAATTATGCCATAAAGTCAGGTGCCATTAACTCGGCAAGACCAAGGCTGTTTTTATCCAGGCTTATAAAACGTGAAATGAGTCTTGAAGGTGCTACTTTAGGTAGGATTGCAAAATACTTGTATTATCTGTTATCCGGCGGAATGCTATTGATGTGTGATAAAGCCGCAATTAGAATGATGATTGAAACTTTGTCTGATAATATTTCAGTCTTTTCTTACAAGACCTTTGGCGAAACCTGTGAAAAGGCAAAATTGTATTCCACAGCCTATAAGGCATATTCCGAAGGCATGGATAAGACTGAACACGGCGACATCTTTTATAAAAAGATGGGCGATTTGTCGATGTCAAGACAGGACTTGTTGTCAGGCCTTGAATGTTATAAAAAGGCTTTAAACGTTACTCCTGATAACAGAGAAGTCCTACTTAAGCTTGCGACTCTCATTCAGACATCTTTCCCTGACAGAATTGACGAGGCGATTGATTATTATAACCGCTTGCTTGAATTTAATATTGATAACCATAAAATATACTATCAGTTAGGTCATTTGTACCTTAAAAAAGACGACAGACTGAATGCTGTTCAGGCGTTCAAGCTTGCACTCGCAGGTAATGAGGATAATCCTTATTATAATAATTCATTGGCTTATGCGTATGTGAGAATAGAGTTATATGATGATGCCATTGAATATTATCAAAAAGCTATCAAACTTAATCCTGATGCAAAGTGGACTTCTTTTGTATGTCACGCTTTAGGGGCAGTATACGGAGAAGTTAAAGGTAATTTTGAGGCTGCTGAGGCAACATATCAGGCGGGTCTTGTTCTTGATCCTACAAACCTTGAATTATTGTTATCGCTCGGCGACTTGCTAATGGTAAAAGGTGATTTGGATAAGGCTATCCGAACTTATTGTGACAGTATTACACTTGCACCTGACGAGTTTATTACCTACGCTAAGGCAGGTTTGGCACTTTGGGAAAAAGACTATATCGAAGAGGCGATAGTTTCTTTCCATAAATCAATACAATTAAACCCTAATTTCGAAATATCACAAAACAATTTAGGAGTAGTCTATCTTGACGGGATGGGTACTCCAAAAGAGTCGGTAGAGTATTTTCTTAATGCGATTCGTCTGAATCCTAATTATACTCTGGCGTACTTTAATGCCGGAAGGGCGTATCAGGCGCTTGGTGAATCGACCAAAGCCGCGGAATATTACCAGATGGCACTCGATTTGAACGGAGTCACTCAGGAACTTGATGATGACGATATCAAATCCAGGTTGTATGACTTATTTAATTAACAACGACGTGTTTTGAAGCTGGCTTGTCAAAAGTCAGCTTTTTCTTTTATATGTTATAATTCAGGTATGAGAATTTTGGGTATAGATCCGGGAATGGCTATTGTCGGATACGGTCTAGTCAATTTTAATAATGGCTTATATGAACTTGAAGCATCAGGCTCTGTTCAGACTGATAAAGAGCTTTCTGATTCTGAAAGGCTGCTTGAAATCTATAACGATTTGTCCTCTATTGTGGAAAAGTACAAGCCTGATTGTGCCGCCATTGAGAAACTTTACTTTTTTAAGAACCAAAAAACAATTATCCCTGTTGCTGAAGCCAGAGGTGTTATTCTGACTGTTTTGCAGAAATATGGTGTTAAAGCTTATGAGTATACTCCTATTGAGGTAAAGCAGGTCTTAACAGGTTATGGAAGAGCCTCAAAGAAGGAGGTCGAGCAGATGGTTAAGTACAACCTTAATACGGATACATTACCCAAACTTGATGATACGATTGATGCTGTTGCAATCGCAATATGCCACAGCCGAAATTTAAATTTGTTGTTTGTTTAGTGCCGGTGTGTAGAATTTTGCGCTCTGATTAATGTTTAACTTTTGTTAAGTTCAAGTTTTAAGAAATGTAACAAAATTCTTAATTTTGCCCTGTTTTTTGTAAATATTTGTAACGAAAATGTAAAAAAATACTCCTGCATTTATTGTCATTCCAAGGCGTAAGCAGAAGAACATAATCAGTCTTAAAATACGCATTATTATTGACTTTTACTCATATATTAACGTTTGTAACAATATCGACGTTTTCGTTAAAGATTACGTCTATTAATGACGTAGATATAAACGTAATTACAATCGCCAATTATGGCAAAACCCAGGGAAAAGAAAAGGAAACAAGCAAGACAATGGGAATG
>JAILHQ010000119.1 GCA_024695725.1 Cyanobacteria bacterium RUI128
GCAGCAGGCTGTACTATCGAAACTTATAAAACAAAAGATAAGGATAAACTTGATATTCTTGAGTGGAAAAAGATTATCACAGGCAGAGTCGCAAACTGGTTGGAAAATAACAGCTCTGTTGAAGGTGAAAATCTGTCGTTCCATTATTATTCAGTAATCGGTGTAATGAAGGCAATAGAAGAAGGTAAAGTTACACTGACCAAGGCTCAATATCAGTCACTGTTAAATTGCTACAAGGTTAGTTATTCTGAGGTGCCTGAAAGCAAAGAATTTAATTCGACAGCAGGTGATGAGACATATACCTTTGGTTCTGCTAACAATACCGTAATCTATAGCAGTGCTAATATGGGTAAAGATGTTATAAATTCTAGTCCGACAGAGTTTAACGAATCATACTTAGACAGAATAAAATTCACTACTGATGCAGGTCTGTCCGTAAAAGACGGCACTTTAGCTGTCAAAGCTGTGGGTAATGACCTTGTTATAGGTAAGGCTGGTGACCTTGAGAATAATTCGGTAACATATAAAGATTTCTTCTCAAGTGATAAGGTTAACAAGGTTAACAATACAATTCTTTATGATTCATCTGGGGATAAGTATTATTTGCGTGTTAACGATAAGGGTATAGGTAGCGAAGACAGAAATCATATAGAATTTGTTTATAATAATGACTATTCGCATTATGCCGGTTTTGGAACGGGCAGAAACTATATCTACAGCTATGGTGAAAATGAATATTACTATGATGAAACGACTAAAGATAACATAAGTATGTGGGTTTGTTCATACGGCGGCGGTACTGATACGGTTGTTTCTTATTCCGAAACAGGAAGCGATAATTATCAAATCAATAAATTTAATGAAGAATCAAAACTTATCGTAACCGATATGGGTGGTGCTAATGATTCATTATATATTGGATATAACAGTCCTGCTTATGAAGTTGAAGTACCTATAATCGATCAGATACGCTGGGTATTTGATGTCACATCTGCAGGTGGTGTTGATTATAACAGCTTTATGTTTGTTCATGAAGATGTACTCAATAGTACAACTCTGAAAACATCGCTCACTCAGGATTTGGTCTCTGGAGTGCTCAAATATAATGCGGCATCTACTACTGAAAACTCATTCGGTATTGAGAAGTTTACTTATTTCATAAGCTATGATGAAGATGAAACGGGTTACTCTCCTTGGAAAGTTGAAGTAGATACGGATACCTGGAAAGCACAAATTGTTCAAAATGTACAGGCATGGCTCACAAGTGACGCTAATAGTGTACACTATACAAGTGCTTATCAGACATTTGAAAATGCAAGCGGTATTGATATCAGCGGACTTGTTACTGCGTATAATGTCGATTATACTCAATTGAATGCTTAAATGTTATAAGTAAAAAAATAAAAAGAGGTCAGAGAATATCTGACCTCTTTTGTTATATTGTTAATTATTGAAAAACCCCCAGGTCTTACCGTTCTTTACGTTATACCAGGCACTTTGCATTAAACCTCGTTCCCTGTGGCCTGATTTGCCCGGAAATTTTGATAAGGCATCTAAATAGTGAGGGCGTGCAATAATAAGAGTTTTATTTTTGTCAGGCTGTGATAGATTTGTAGAAGACATAATAATTCTATATACATTTCTCTTTTTTAGACCTCTGTTCTTTGTCTTTAAGGCCGTATGGGCTGCAGCGGCACAGTAGTTGCCTCGTTCTAAATCGCCCTTTATTAAAGCAGTCGGGGAACCGCTTCGTGTAAACGGTTCAACGCCTTTATTGAATACGATGTCTATTATTCCTGTCTGTACTGATTCAGGTGCTTTGTTAAATAAATCTTTACCCATATACACCATTGCATCAATCTTTGCATCCAATATATCCTGTGCCAAAAGTTCATACGCTTGTGCATCGGTTATTTTTGTTTTGTTCACTACAATATTTTCCCCGTTTATATCACCTGTGTGCCCAAAACCAATCGTAGGGCAACCATGTGGATATTCTTTACTTCTTACATTGTCTGATTTGCATACCAAATCAGGTTTCTGGTTTCTGCCTTCTATACCTATCAGGATGTCTTTAATATAATGTTTGTTTACCTTTGTAGTTTTTACAACATCATCAAAATTTCTGACACTACCGGGTGTGATTATATATCTGCCGGGAATCGTTATTGTTGTTCCTGCAGGAATAGGTGAATCTAAATTAATATCAGAATTTACTGTTTTTAATCGGTATAGTGAAATTCCGTTTGCTCTTGCAATGCTCTTCGCATTTTGGCAAGCGCCTTCCGGAACAGTGTAGTTGGCAGGATGTGCATACGAAATATTATTGCCGCTTACCCAAAAATTGTTATTATTGACAGTTGGGGAAAGCTTTTTTGTTACAGGCGTTACCGGTGTTGGCTTTGGTGCAGAACGTTGTGTGTTTGCAGGTTTGGCTTTTTTCTTGCGGGTAGGGCGCTTGATTGAAGGCTTAAGACTTGAAGGCTTTCTTTCCCCTCCTTTTATATTAAATGAGGTTGCGCCTTTAGTGAAAAAGTCGGTAATGTCTTTAATAAGGTCAAAGGTCTTTTCATTGTTCGTATTTCTTGAGATAAAGCAATCAACTTCTTTTGCAACAGGCGTAATGAAATGATATGCAGCCTGAGGCTTTTGGCATGATGTCAGTGCCATAGTTCCGATTAGTACTTTACTCATCAGATTTATTTTCATAGACCACCCTTTTAAAATGTTAAAACCACTGAAAAAAAAAGTTTGCCACATGGTTACCCACTTATTTTACCACCTATCCCCTTAACAGGGGTGAGGTGGAAATAAATAGGCAAAAAAAAGTTTGTTTGTGTATTAAGACTGTATGCGCATAACAAATAATCCGATATTATGCAGAGATTACAGTTATCAAAATCCGAGGAAAAACATAGCAAAACCTGCGGATAATCTTTCTGTGCAAACAAATTCAACCCCGATTACATTTCAGGGTATGTATGCTGACAAGATGAAAAATATTTTTCACAACCCGTTGAGGTCGTTTAATGATTTTTCTATATCGGAATATTCTCAACTGTCCCCGTCTCAGCTTAAAAGTCTTAGAGGAAGATATAAGCATTTATCTTCGTCGAGTTATGGAGGTTTTTTTAGAAATGCGGAAATTATCCACGACAAGGCATCTGAAGCTATCAAAACCTCGCTTGATTCTCAATATGGCAAGGATAATTATCGTGTCGTTACGATAGGTCGTTCACTTTCTTCTATCGGAAAGGTCCTCGGATACAAAATAGGTGAAGAAAACGTTATAAATATCCCGATGTCTCATTGCGCTCGTTTTACTGATCCGTTTGATATTTCCTATGTTAAAAACACAGGCGAGGCTGCAATTTTCCTTAATTATTTAAAAGGGGTAGGTATTGACAAAGAGTCTCTTGATAAGTCGGGCAAAAAACTTATTCTCATGGATTATTGCTATACTGGTGAGTCGTTAAAGGGTGCGGATAAATTATTCAGGTCTGTTTTTGGGGAGTCAGATAATATTGTTTCGGTAAATGTGCTTGACCTTATAGATAATCCGAAACTTCGTTCGCCTTTATCCCAAATTCTGCTTAGCAGCACGTATAAACGATTATCGTTTGTTGACCAAGCAACTGATTTAATGAATTTAAAAATGCACGAAGCAAATACATCAAAGGCTGAATATGAAACAAGACTGTTGTGGTTCAAACTTCTTGATAACCACATGACAAATAAACAACACGATTTGGAAGATATAAAACATGATAACTGGAATTTGCTCGCGTTAGGGTTCTAGGCTGTCTAATATATCTGAGATGACTTTGTTATAAGGTGTCGGAACATTGTGTTTAACTCCCAGCAGTACAACAGTTTTGCCGAAAATATCTGTTTCAGGTTTTCTGCCTGATTCTATATCCTGAAGCATAGAGGTTTTACCTTCGGGTATCATCAATGCCAGGCTATCTGCCAAATTGTGGTAAAAATCAGGCTCCGGAATCCCTTCGCATTTTGCGACTTCTTCTACTTCAGAGCATATATGTCTCATGATTTCCATAGATTTTTTAGAGTTGCTCAACTCTCCGAATGTCATTTTATTGAGTGCAGACAACTGATTCACGCAGCAGTTAAAACAAAATTTTTGCCATTGTGCTTTAAGGATATTGTCAGAAATCTCATAACCGACTCCAATATTTTCAAATGTTTGTCGTAAATATTCTACCCTGTCGTCATTTTCTTTTGTTGAACCGTAAATTATTTTTGCGTGACCGTCATGTGTAATTTCGTTCCCGTTTCTGAAGAAGGTGTGGCCTAGCAGGTATGAGTATAAAACTTTATTCCCATACACACCAATTATTTCCTTTTCGCTCGTTATTCCGTTCATAAAAGATAAAATTATTGTGTTATCTGTGACAAAGTTTTTTATATTCTTTATCACATCTTTTAGCCCGTTTGACTTAGTTGCAATAATGATAATATCTGTATTGAACCCTGTTTCATCAGGCAGAATATAATCGAACTTGCGTACTTCTCCGTTTATTATTCTCGGCGTTTCTTTGTATCGTTTAATACGGTCTTTGTCAACCAAAACCTTAAGGTTGTAGCCTTTATCCTGAAACCGTACGGCATAATATCCTCCGATTGCGCCAAGTCCGCATATAAGTATGTTGTTTTTATTATTTCCCATATTTGCTTAATAACCCGTTATAGATTTCTATTGTACTGATGCAGATTTTTAGCTCTCTGTCTGCAAGACTTTTTATGGTTCCTTTATAACATTCAAGCAGTGCCATATCAAGCCCGTTCTCTTCGTCAAGGCGCGGTTTTATTCTGTCTATGTATTCCTGCGGTCTTGTTCTGGGCTCAATTTTATCCGCAATAAAAATAATTTTCTCGAAATCTGTCATATCAGGCTTGCCGATGGTGTGCCATCTTATCGCCGATAATATTTCCTTGTCTGTTATCCCGAAATCTCTATTTGCTACATACGCACCAGCAGGTGCATGGTAGGTTTTTGGGTTAATCATTTCACATTCTTCGACCGTCAGATTTTCTTTGATGATTTTAATAAGTTCTTCTGTTTTCAGGCATTTTGCACAATCGTGCAGCAGACCTGCCGTATAGGCTTTGTCTTTGTCTAAATGAAATTTCTCTGCCAGTTCAACCGAGGTCGCAGCCACTCCGAGTGAATGTTCAAACCTTTCCTCGTCAAGGTTGTTTTTTAACCACGTTATCGCACTCTCTTTAGAGATATAATCCATTTTTTTCTATATACTCCTTAACCTGTGGTATTTCCATATTGTTTATTGATAAACCGTTTTTGATATTGTTTCTGAGTTTTGTTGAAGAAACATCAGTAAAATCCATCGGTGAAAATTCAAAGTCATATCCTTTATTCTTCAGATTATCAAAATCGCTCTCTTTAAAATTGTCAGTTCTTTTAAAAACAATGAAGTGTACAAGGTCTTTCAGCTTGTCGCTTTCATACCAGCTCTCTATTTTTGTAAAGGCATCAGTCCCGATAAGGAAATTTATTTTGCCGTCAACGTCATATTTTTTGTACAGTTCAAGAATTGTGTTGTAGGTGTATGAGTTTGTTTCCTGTTTGTATTCTATATCACTGATATTAAAATATCGTGTGCCGGAAATGGCAAGTTTAACCATGTTGAAACGGTGCTCAGCCAAATTTTTTTCAAGATTTTTATGCGGCGGCAAATATGCCGGAATGAACAAAATACTGTCAAAATTGTAGTATTTTTTTGCAAAATTTGCTATTTCCAAATGTATTTTATGTATCGGGTTAAATGTACCCTGAAATACGCATAGTTTCATTGATGACACCTTTCGGAGTTATTGTACCACAAAAAGCTCTAAATGATAACATATTCCCCAATTAATTATTTACCCATATTTACCCCATCCTCTAAATGTATGAATTTATTGAAATAATTTTACTATTGTGATAATCTTTGATAAGATAAAGTAGTGTATCAAACAAATTGGGTGAGGAATATGAAAAGTTCTACTTTAAGAAGATCAAATATTACAAGAGAAAAAATGGCTATGCTTAGTGCTTTGTCCGATTACAACACGGCAAGAGGCAGAAGTAATGCTCACATTACAGACAAGCAGGCTGAGCTTGATATATTGTGGCAGAATTTTAAGATTGCCGCTACATCAGGCAGAAGCCCTAAGGCGTATTTTTCTGTTGGATTTTTGACCGGGATAGTTGTATCACTGCTGGTTGCGGTAGTTATTTCGTTATTCATCGGTTATTCGCCGTTGAGTGATATGAATTTCTCTGTGCCTAAGTCAGCTAAAGAAAATGTTAAATTTACGTTTATACCTGCCGATAAACAGGTTACACCTGATGAACAGGAAGCACCAGCTGCGACAGAAAAGGAATATACGGTTCAGGCCGGTGACAGCCTTGAAGATATTTCAATGCGTTTTTACGGAAGATTTGACGAGGCTAAGCTCAAAGAAATTCAGGTTAGAAATAACCTGAAAGACCTTAATTCTATCAAAATCGGTCAAAAACTTATAATCCCTGTGAGTCAGTAATCACAGGGAATGTCTGTTTAAATATGTGTGTATAGGGGATATGTGATGAATATAGAGAATATAAAGAGAGTAGATTCTGCGGTTGCGGAATTGATAGAAAAAGAGCTGGAACGTCAGCAAACTACAATAGAACTTATCGCAAGTGAAAACTTTACCTCAAAGGCTGTAATGGAGGCTTGCGGTACTGTTTTGACAAACAAGTATGCTGAGGGCAAACCGCACAAAAGATATTACAACGGATGTGACCATATCGATAAGATTGAAGAACTCGCTCAGGAAAGAGCAAAGGCTCTGTTTGGTATGGCTCACGCAAACGTTCAGCCTCACTCAGGTGCTCAGGCTAATATGGCTGTGTTTATGTCTGTTCTGAAACTTGGTGACAAGGTTTTGAGTATGGATTTATCAAACGGCGGTCACTTGAGCCACGGTTCACCTGTTAATTTTTCTGGTATGTATTTTGACGTTGTAAGCTATGGTGTTGATGACAACGGAAATATAGATTATGACAACGTAAGGCAGCTTGCTTTGGAACATAAGCCAAAACTTATTATTTGCGGTGCAAGTAACTATTCAAAGGTTATTGATTTTAAGAAATTCAGAGAAATCGCAGACGAAGTTGGCGCTTATTTGTTGGCTGATATAGCTCACATTGCAGGGCTTGTAGCAGGCGGAGTTCATCCTTCTCCTGCAGGTTATGCACATTTTGTAACAACCACAACTCACAAGACCCTCAGAGGCCCGAGAGGCGGAATTACAATGTGTGATGAAGAGTTTGCTCAAATGATAGACAAAGCGGTCTTCCCAGGTATGCAGGGTGGCCCACTTGAACATATTATTGCAGGCAAAGCTGTTGCTTTATTGGAAGCATCAAAGCCTGAATTTAAGCAGTATGCTCAAAATATTGTTAAGAATGCAAAAGCGCTTGCTCAGGGACTGCTGGATAACGGTATGGATATTGTTGGCGGTATGACTGAAAACCACCTCATGACGTTAGACCTGAGAAAAACGGGCAAGACCGGTAAGGATATGGCAAATGTTCTTGAAGAAGTCGGTATTACTGCTAACAAGAATACGGTACCGAATGATCCGCAAAGTCCGTTTGTTACAAGCGGTATCAGGCTTGGTGCTGCGGCTGTCACAACAAGAGGTTTTGATGTGAACGCTATGACTGAGGTTGCAAGAATTATTGCGACTGCCATCAAAAACTCTGATGATCAGAACGTGTTGAAACAGTTAAGAGCGGATTCACTTGCTTTATGCAAGAAATTCCCGTTATATGAATAATAAGAGGATAAGACCATTTTAATAAAATTATCGGAAACAGTAGGTATAAATATTATCGGGGCGGTAATGTCATACATTATCGGGGTATTTATTGTGCCTATGGTTATAGCTTTTTCTAAAAAAGAGGGGCTTGTCGATATGCCAGGTGAAAGAAAAATTCACAAGATACCAGTTTCACGTATAGGCGGGGTGGCTATCTGGTCCAGTACAATGCTGACCTTTCTGTTTCTGGTTTTGCTGAGTTACTATCCCTATGGTAGTCTTGTTTCAGGTCTGTTACTGGGCGGTACTCTGATGTTTTTACTGGGGCTTATTGATGATGTTTATAATCTGAGCGCGAAGTTTAAACTTTTAATTCAGATTCTTATTGTTACTATGGTATATTGCCTCGGTGTGAAATTTGATACTATACTTAACCCGTTTGATATCACAGGACCTTTGATACACCTAAATGTGTGGTTATCTTATCCGTTGACTATTTTGTGGGTAGTCGGTATAAGTAATGCTGTTAATTTTATAGACGGTGTTGACGGACTTGCCGGTTCGGTTATTACGGTAAATGCTATTACGCTTGCGCTCATTGCGCTTGCCATGACTCCGCCTAATCCTATCAGTGCGCTTATTGCGTTTATTCTAACGGGTTCTATGATGGCATTTCTTACCTTCAATTTTAACCCTGCAAAAATATTTATGGGCGATTCGGGTGCTTTGTTCTCAGGGTTTATGCTTGCCTCTATCTCAATAACGGGTATTATGAAGAGTGCAACTCTTGCTATATTATTGCCGTTCCTTGTTCTTGCAGTGCCAATTATGGATATCACTTATTCAAGTCTAAGACGTATATTTAAAGGGAAATCACCATTTGTTGCGGATGCTGAACACATCCACCACAAACTTCTTAAAGCAGGGCTTTCACAAAAATTAACAGTCGCTATAATGACGGCGGTTGCTGTAATTGCAGGAAGTATTGCTACTTGTTTTCTGAATATGATTACAATAAAACATTATGTTTGTTATATAGTAATTGTAATATTATTAATGCTTATTTTAAGCTTGTTTGATATATTCACAAAAAATAGCAAATAGCACTACGGAGGCTTATGGATACTAAACTGGACGATATCTTTAATTATTCTGACAATTCGGTAGAATTAATAAGAACTGATGATATGTTAACCGAGTTGGTTGCATCTGCGCTTATGGCAAAGATTTCAGTCCCGTATTCACACAGAAGAATTGCTTCAAGCTATGTTATTTTAAGAGATATTTTTCAGTATCAGATAGTTCAGCCGAGAATTTCTAATGTTGAGAATGCACTTTTGGCAAAGTACGGGTTCTCAACCCTTGAAAATTCTTCAATATCTACAGTGAACAGTGAGATTATGAAGCTTAAGGACTGGGCTACATCAACCGACGATACCTTGCGCGAAGATGCAAACGAGTTGCTTCAAATTAGGGTTAAAGAAATGAAGTTTATTATGTCAAACAACTATTCGGCAAAATCAGGCGAGTTGCTGAACGGGTATAAGGCATTAGAGGCATATTTGGTCAATATTAATAAATATTATAAATGCTAATAGCAAATTTATTTTTTACGCGTTTTTGACTTGGTATGAAAGCCCCGCTCATATCAAATTTAAATTGGTCTAAAACTCTTCCGGAAAGAGTAATTTATTGCTCTCCGTCGAGTCCTGATACTTATAAAATGTTTTCAACCAAGACCGGCAAGCTTGAAGGTATGATGATTGCCCGTCCTGAATTTATAACTGAAAGCGGGATATATCCAAAAATGAAAAATTATTGGGCTTATTATGTTGTCGGGCTTCATGCAAAAGTTAAAGAACAAGGTGTGGGTAAGGCTTTTGCTACATTTCTAAAAAATCTTGCAAAAAAGGACGAAAGATGTCAGGGCAGAATATGGCTGAGAGCGTTTAATAATATGGACCCGCAGGGACGTGCTTCATCTACCTGGTGGTATAAACAAGGATTTGTCGGGTGCGATAAAAAGGCGCAGGCTGACTTGGAAAGAGTTTTACATCGTCAAAGACCAAAATATGGCGACTGGTATATGGATATGGACATGTATTTACCTGTAAAGGGCAAATAATATAAGCTTTATGATATCCCTATGAGAAGAGTTTGAAGGTTTTATCAACGTTGTCTTTGATAACGTTCTTTAAGGTATCCATTTCATTCTTGATAGCACTGCGTTCATTTTCACAAGCAGCGAGTTCAGCGTCATATCTTGCATCTTTTCTGTCGATT
>JAILHQ010000131.1 GCA_024695725.1 Cyanobacteria bacterium RUI128
AACTTCTGTCTTGACCTGTTCGCGTTAAACGTGTCTACGGTTTTTCTTTTCAGAAACTATGTTTCTTCCAAAGAAAAGACCTTCGCACTCTGCTCACATGTCTCTCGAACTCTTGGAAACCTGCACTATATATAATAAAAAACAGGATAGAAACCTATCCTGTTTTTTATGGTGGGCGTTAGAAGACTGTCTTGGATTATTCGGGTACGCATAACACTGCTTTCGCTATAAAATCCTGACGGATTTAGTCGCTCATTCGTGTTATATGCTCTTACGGGCTAGTCACTTCGTACCGTCGCCCTACCGAAAATCCGCCGAACTTCTTTGTGATACTTCGTATCAGGAAATTCTCGCTATCAAAACTGACCACAAAAAAAGAGGTCTTAATGACCTCTTTTTTTAATGGTGGGCGTTAGAAGACTCGAACTTCTGACCCTCTCCTTGTAAGGGAGACGCTCTACCAACTGAGCTAAACGCCCTAATACTTCGGCTAGTTCATAATATTATAAACATAATTTTATGTCAACAATTATATTTTAAATACTGAGGACTCTGTTTCTGTAATCGTCAAAAGTATGTCTTTGTGTACCTGTTACAGGAGTGTACACACTTTTGCCTCTGCTTGCAGGTTTTGCCTCAAGATTTAATTGGCGCATTCTTTCTTTGTATTTGTTTTGTTTGTAAGATGCAATCTTGTTTCTCACAATTGGCGTAATAATATTACTTGAGATAATACCGCCAATGGTTGCTGAAGCTGCATCAGTAAAGCACTTGAAACCGTTGTATGCACCACGGAGTCCTGCTTCTTCAAAACCGGCTGCCTTGGTTACGTCGAAACCGAAGTTACCTCTCTGATTAATCAGTTTGTTCTTTCTCAAGAAATCTACAATAGAACGCGGTGCAAGTTTCCCGGTCTTAACCATGTGTTCGCTCAGTGCAGTCAATGATTTTGTTACACCAAAGTACAACAGAATGTTTGTTACTGCATCTGATGCTTCCTGAGCAATCATGAACTTCTTCTGTTCATGTGTATACTCTTTGTTTATCGCAATACCGATAATTTGTGCTGCAGATGATGCAAACCATCCTGCAATAGACGTCAGAATAAGGATATCACCCATTTTTGCCGAGCTTACACCTGCCAATTTACCTAATTGTTGTTTTAACTGAGGCCACATTCTATTCATGACGACCTCCTGTTCTGTTTAGGTTGAAATTGTTCACAAAAATGTCGAGGAATTTTTCTCTGACATCATAAGGCTCTCTTCCCGCCTGAGGGTTGGTTGAATTAGAAGTATTTGCGGGATCTTTTATCGGTTCAGGATGATTTTTCCTGTACCTTCCTATTAGTTTTCCTGAAATCAAGTTTGTCAACGGAACGTCAAGAAGTACGTTAGTAAACAGCATAGCACCCAACCCGATTATGGTTGCAAGAACACTTCTGTGGTTCTTCAGCCAGTCAGGGTTTTTGTTTGCCAGGTATTCCATAAAGCTCTTAGGCGGTAACAGTGCCGTTCGCCATTCAGGTGCGTTCTTTGCAACGCTCGTCAAAGCATGGGTACCATAGTAACACAGGCTTCGCACGGCACATCCGACCGTGGTTCCTGCAATAATCTTACCAATGGTTCTGAAAGTGGATACATTAGCTGTATCTCTATCGACGTTAGGGTTATAGTAGTCAATAAATGGTTGAGTCATAATGGCCGTAACGCCCATTATAGCTCTGTTTACGTCAGGTCGGCTAAGTATGGTTCCAATATTATTAGCAAAAGCTTCTCCGTTAATAGTGATGTTAGGTATAAGCTTAAATAGCCGGCGTCTTACGTCGAGACCGGTTAAACCATGGGATGCAAAATTTGACACACTACGAATATTCATACCTAACCCTGAATATATAAAGTGTCTGTGATTTAATAATTTGCTATATTGTTAAAACATGTTACGCTAAATTACAGGTAATTTCGTAAAATCGATTTAACATAATTCTGTGTTTCTTTATAAGGCGGAACCCCGTCATACTTGCTTACAGCGTTAGGGCCTGCGTTATAAGCGGCCAAAGCAAGAATTGTGTTGCCGTGGAATCTGTCGAGCATGGATTTTAAATATTTTACCCCGCCTTCAATATTTTGTTTAGGATCCATAGGATCTGTTACCCCGAGTCCTTTTGCGGTCGACGGCATCAACTGCATAAGTCCAAGCGCACCGACTTTTGATTTTGCATTAGGGTTGAAACCCGATTCCTGCTGAACGAGTGCTTTTACAAGTTTTGAATCAACACCGTATTTCTCTGATGCAACGTCTATCATTGATAAAATCTGCTCTTTGCTCGGTCTTTTGGTTATGCTTACATTCGGGTTTGTATAGATTTGAGCATCAACACTTGTGATTCCTCTGTTCTTCAAAAGTGTTCCGAATTGTGATTTGGCAGTTGACTGAAGAATATTATCAAAAGACTGTACGCTCCCTGCATCAGGCAGTTGCGGCCCCATTTTCTGAATGGCTTCCAGGTCTGTTTTTGCAGGAACACCATTGATATAGTTATTCATTTTTTGATATCTTTGTACAGTTTTTGCCTGACCGCCCGAATTAAGCAGGCTTTGTATCATTTCTGAAAACATTTATTGATTCACCTTCCTCAAAAAAGTAAACGACCTTTATAATACACGCTTTAATTAATTGGGATAAATATCCTCTGTTTGTTGTATTAATGATTTTTTATAAAAAGTCAATCGCAGGATTTGTAACATATCACATGACAAATGACCTTGTTCACGGTATCGTGGAAGAATGGATGCGATAAATTTTACGGCAAATCATCTGAGATATGTCAATATTGCAAAACGCTCGGCTGAAGGCTATAAGCCTTGCAGAGCATCTCTTGTTGAGATGAAATCTTCTAACCCGGGAGATGTTAATGCGATAGACTCTACCGCCGAACAGTGGGAAGATTCGCTGACTGCTTTTGTGTCCTCTGACATGAAAAAAGCGGCACGCAAAAAACCAAAGGACAATTTCCATGTCTATGCGATAACTACTCAGAAAAAAGATTTTGATAACATCAACCCCGAACAAATTCTCGGGGTAGCTCACATTACGGAAAACGCAAACGGTTTAGGACACAAGATAGAAGTCTTACAGACAAACCCTGAATATATGTTTGACCGCTCGACTACCGCAAAACGGGAATACAAAAATGTCGGAAAAGGACTTATTTCATTTATTAAAGAAAATTTCAACGACAAACCGCTCTATTTATATCCCACAAAAGATGCCGTAAAGTTTTATGAGAAGCAGGGTTTCAGCTCTGAAAAAGTTCTCGACAGCCGGTATATGTTTTATGTTTAACCCCCGATTTTGATATTTTCTCAATAAGTGCTTAAACAGTTGTTTTTTGGTTATTGTTGTAGTAATCTAAAGATGTGGAAAATAAGGGTTTAGATTTGGAGTTAATATTACAGAGTTGCGGGGTAGGAACGGATGTTGATGAAGAGGTTCTGATAGATAACCTTATTAATCTTTCCGATAATTACACCGATGAAGAGCTTGTCCAAATTTATAACCATCTGATGGGGACTGTTTATAACCCAAAGGTTCTGATGCAGTTAATCAGGCTTTCCGATAAATACAGAGATAAATCATCACTGAGCGTCTTGTGTGATTTACTTCTTATGAGAATAAATCTTGAAAACACCCCTTACGATTTTGATGATTTGATTAACGTCAGAGTGATGTGTGCAAAAGCTATTGCAAACATTAAAGATACCTCAGTCGTTGGTTCGTTACTTTACTGCCTGAATAACAAAGACGAAAACTACAAGGTAAGACTGGCATGTGCTGATGCCCTCGGAAAAATCGGGGACAGATATGCAACGGCACCGCTCATTGACTTGATACAGGACGAAGACGAAAAATCAGTTTACCTGAAAGAATCTGCTGTTTCCGCCCTCGGGGTATTAGGTGATGACAGAGCGGTTGATCCGCTTGTATCAATACTTGAAGCAAAACAGGGATTTCTCGACAAGTTCTCGTTCCTGAAAGAACGTATTATCGAGGCACTCGGAAAACTTAATACAGATAACCAAAAGGTTTTAAAAGCGTTCAAAAATTCACTTCTTGACCGTTCGCCAATGATCAGAATAAACGCTATTGAAGCAATTATGAACAGCGGGGAAGAAGACGCATACGAAACAATAAAACCGAGCCTTCAGGACGACGATGACGAGGTAAAAAAGAATGCACTTATTGCGCTTTATAACTTAGGTGGCAGAGATATTCTTGATGAGGTTATCTCAATGCCGTCTTACAACGAATTTTTAAAACAGGAAGCGCAGGCACTGATTGACGAATACGAAACTGATGACGGGGATATGGATGAATAAATCGGTTATTTTATTATCGGGTGGTTTAGATTCTCTCGTTTCATTAGGTGTCGGGGTAAAAGAATACAATATAAGGCTTGCCCTGACGTTCGACTACGGTCAAAACCCGGCTGAACAGGAAATAAAAACTTCAAAAAAAATAGCGGAATATTACGGTATAGAACACAGAGTTATTGAATTACCGTTTCTGAAAGAAATAACAAACAACGCCTTTGTCGGCGGCGGAGCAAATAACTTGCCGACTGAAAATTTAGGTACGGAAGAAAGTGCAAAAGCTGTCTGGGTTCCAAACAGAAACGGGTTGTTTCTGAATATAGCAGGTTCGTTTGCTGATGCACAAGGATTTACACATATTCTCTTCGGGGCTAACAAGTCTGAGGGTGCGACTTTCCCTGACAATACACCTGAATTTGTTGAGAAGGTAAATGAGGGGTTTAAGTATTCAACTCTTAACGGTGTGAAAGTTGTTGCGCCATTGATTAATTACACCAAGAATGATATAGTAAAAAAAGCCTTAGAACTCAACGTACCACTTGAATTAGCGTACAGTTGTTATGCAGGCGGGAAGAAAAACTGCGGAGTTTGCGAATCCTGCAGACATCTTAAAAACGCACTGGAAGAAAATAAGGCATTTGAGTATATTGAGAGATTATTTTAATGATTACAAAATACATTGACGAAGAAGTAAAATACATAGGTTCACAGCTTGCACCGCACTGGATATACAAAAACTATAAACTTCAGGGTGATGCGATAGTGGCTTTCTGTGGCGAGTGCGAAGTAAAACTTACAGAGATGGTTGATATCGAAGATGTTATCAACAACGAACCTATTTACAGCAAGTATATGCTCAGTTTTATTACCGAGCAGTTTAACGTTAATCTTGTCGAAGGAGTTTTCAGACAAAGATTACTGATTTGCATAATAAAAGAAGAACTTGAAAAAAGAGGAATTTTCGTTGTAAGAAACGGTGATGACCTTATGATTAACGGGGCAAAATTATCCGTTTCCATAGCGACAAAATCTCATAATTCAATTCTGATACACACAGGTCTGAATATTGATTCAACAGGTGCGCCTGTCAATGCCTGCGGGCTTACAAGCGAACTGGGAATTGTTGACATAAAAGAATTTGGGAATACAATTATGAGAAGGTACTCAGACGAAATTGACGATATTGTTTTAGCAAGTACAAAAGTACGCGGGGTGTAAAATGAGCCAGTATTATAAGAAATATATGAAAAAACGCGAAGAAGAAAAACCGAGTTATGCAAAACTCTTTATCGGTGCTTTTCTTATAATGATGGTGTTCTTTGTTATTGTTGCAACACACCTGACCTCAAGCGTTGATACAACTATCGGCGAAAACGACGAAGGCGATATCAAAGAATCAGGACTCGGAGTAAAACATCTTATAGACAGTCGCCTGAGATTTATCCAGATGGAAGATGCAAGCGGCCCTGCAACATCTAAGAAAGATGAACCTGCTACCATTCAGCAATATGATAAAACAATAGAAGAGAAAAAGGATAACAATTACAGCGGGAAATATCAAAACTCTTACGGTTATGAAACAACTCAGGAAACAAAACCGTACAGTCAGACTTATTCTAATGCTCAAAAACAATACAATTCATACAGTGCAGGCTCAACAGGAAGTTCAACATCAAACACTACAAGTGCCGCAAGAACTTATACGGTTCCGACTCCGCAAACACCGGCAAAACCAGCCCCTGCTGCACTGAAGCCTGTTACTCCGGCACATAATATTCAAAAGAATTTAACTCCGACGGGTATGAACTAAAATGACTTATCTTATAGATACTCACGCACATTTGGATATGTATGAAAATTGGGCTGAGATTTTTCAAAAGGCTCAGGATAACGGCGTAAAAAAAGTTGTTATTCCTTCGGTTGAAACTCAATATTTTCAAAAAATAATTGATATCGCAAACACCGGTGACGACCTGTTCTGTATGCTCGGCATCTTTCCAACTGAGGCAAAAACCTGGACTGACGACATTATCGACAGGATGGAAGAATTATCCTCCGATAAAAAGGTTGTCGCAATTGGCGAAGTCGGACTTGACTATTACTGGGATAAAACCTTTATTGATAAACAACAGGATATTTTTATCAAGCAGATAAAACTTGCAAACAAACTTAATTTGCCTATTGTAGTACATGACAGAGATGCCCACAAAGACTGTTTTAATATTCTGAAGGAGGTAAATCAGGGAAGTAAAGTGTTATTTCACTGTTTTTCTGGCAGTCCCGAATTT
>JAILHQ010000132.1 GCA_024695725.1 Cyanobacteria bacterium RUI128
TTAGGGGTAAATGAGAATATTGCTCCCCACCCTAACCCTCCCCAACTTGGGGAGGGAACAGTTGTACAATTTTAAATAAAATTGCTACAAATGTGGGAGAGGAGTAATTAAATATATTTACCCCCGATAAACTATAATTTATTAAGCAATATATCTTTTTTGTCCTTTGGGTTTATAAAAGATATAATTTAAGTAACTAAAAATGTTAAATAAGTACGGTAAATATATATATGGACTGATTATTTTTTATGCTGTCTGGCTTGTGGGAGTTCCCCTCGGGTTCAGATTTTTTGGTGTGCCCGTAATACAGAAGACCGCAGAATTGTACGGTGTTAATACAGAAATTATTAACCCTCGGATGACTACCTATGTGGTGCCGAATATTACTATTAAGGCGAATAGTATTAAGTTGTTAAACAAAGACGGAACCCCTGATTTAGAGTTGAATAAGCCTTATCTGAAAATAAGAATTTTGCCTCTGATTTCAGGAAGAATACATATCAATAAATTTTCCGCAAAAAATATCGGGGTTAATCTTACAGTCAAAGACAAAATTTATTTAGGTTCTTTCCCGCTTGAATTTAGTCAGGGGAATTTGAAAACGAAGGTTAATAAGGTAAAAATAGATAATTTTGCTCTTAATGTTGATGACAATTCTGAAATCTACAAGGTCACGGCAAAGGACTTGTATTTCAAGAATAAAAGAAAAGCGTTTGTGTTGAAGGGTAAGTCTGAGCTTATCGCTAAAAATAACAAAGCCTGCGCTAATTTAGACATATATTTACCTCACAACAAAAATCTTAAAAAGACAAAGTTTGATATTGATTTGAAAAATCTTGATTTGGCGGTATTTACCGACCTGGTTCATAAGGGAATTTATGATGAGATAACAAGCCTGAGCGGGGTTATAAACTTAGACTCTGACGATAAAAATCTTGTGGCTGATTTAAAGAGGGTTAATATCGAATTTCAGGATAAAAACAAATCAATGATTTTTCCTGACGATATGGTAATAAAATCAAACTACAAGATAGGAAAAGATTCTTTTAATATTCATAAAATGACGGTTGATGCGGACAGAATATCTGCACAGATGTCAGGGACAGTGAATAAGATTTTTTCGAACAACCCGAAGACCGATCTTGTGGTTAATATAGACAAATCGGATATAAGAAAGGGGGCTCTGCTTCTTCCGCCTGTTGTTACTCCGGATATCAGTATTCCGAAACTGAAAGAGTATCCTTTTTACGGAAATATTTGGGGCAAACTGAGAATAAAAGGGAAACTGCCTGAACCTGATATAACTGGTAACATAAAGGTTTCTGACGGGGTGTTGATAAAACCTCTTCCGAATGCGACAGGTAATGCAACTGTAAATATTGATTTTATCGGGAAACAATTAGTGCTTGATGTCATAGTGCCGGCGGGCGGCCGTGAAATAGTATATGTTTCCGGCGATGTTATGATTTATGGCGATAAATATGCACATCTTAAGGTTAAGAGTTCTAAAAATGTATGTCTTGATACTGCCGAATTTGTTGTCAATCCACTTCATGAAATCCTGTGTTTTGTGATAGGTCCTGTCCCGATTATGGATATTTCGGGAACGGGTAATGTTGATATAAAAATAGAGGGTACAAAAAAAGATCCTCATATTTGGGGTGAGTTCCATTTTTATGATACTTCCGCAAGATTTTTAGAGATTAATAATCTTGTTCTGGAACACGCAAGCGGTGACTTGGAATTCAATAATCAGCACGCACATTTTATAAACAAAACGGGAACACTTCACGGTCAGCCTGCAACAATTGACGGGGTTTGCACCCTGTTCGGAGATTTAGATTTCAATGCGACTGCAAATAATCAAAATCTTTCAGATTTGCTTACAATTCTGACGACATCCCCTATGCTTAAGGATATAAAAGGTATTGTACCTGATGTAACGGATGCAAAAGGGAAGGCTGATTTCTATCTCAATCTGAGAGGGAAATTGCTTGATATAAATGATTTAAAAATCAATGAAAATGTTATCCCGAAAGGAAATATAAAACTTTTGGGCAACTCTGTGAAGATGCAGAACATCCCGATAAACGGAATTAAAGGGATAATCAATTACGACAAAAAGGACTGTGATTTTGATTTGAAAGCAATGATATCGTCCGCATCTCAGTCAACAATAAACGGTGTTATAAAAGATAACAAGGCAGATTTAAAAATAGATTCCCCAAGAATAAGGGTTAATGAGCTTGATCCGAAACTGCTGCACTATCTGGATCCGCTGACAATAAGGTTAAAGGCTCATTACAAGGGTAAAGTTGATACTCCTGAAATTGGTGGGATAGATGCGTTGATTGAGGTTATAAAAGATAACAGACCTGTCAAAAACGGGAAAATTATATCGGGAAAAATAGTTCTTGATAACTCAAATCTGTTGGTTTCAAATCTGCGCGGGATAATAAAACAAGACCCGTTCAGCCTTAATCTGAATGCAAGAAACATAGGCAAAGAGAAATTAAATCTTTCAAAAGCCGTAGTAAACGGAGATTTTACGTGTAAAGATTTTGATTTAACGACCATAAATCTTATTGCAAAAGCAAAAATACTTCCTGCAGATATTCAGAAAGAGCTGAATAAACTTAATATGAAATCGGGTAAAGCAAATATAAATGCAAAGGCAAGACACAGTAGACTGAATGCGGATGCCGATTTCAAAGAAACTGAGTTTGAATACACGCTTTACAGCGGTAAAAATCAGGTTAATGTCCCTGTAAGGCTTATCAGCGGTCAGCTCGGGGTAAGAAATAATACGGTCAATATCAACAGGGTTAACGGACTTATTGACGGGATGCCCGTCCTCTTGTTCGGAAAAGTTGATAACATATATTCTAACCCTCAGTACAAAATTAACCTTAATTCAAAACTTGTTCAGAGAGTTTTTGACAAATACTGGAATGCGAACAATATTTATCCTGTGAAGATGAACGGGGATATTCTTTATTCTTCCGTGTTTGAGGGTAATAAATCACATCTTCGCATGAAATCTGATATTAAAATGGAAGAAAATTCCAATATTTATTATATGGGTGCGACTATCGGAGATAGCCTGAACCCTATTACTGTAAATATTGATACAGACATAGACAAAAACGGCTGGATAAAAATAAATAAATTTAATTATAACAAACTTATTGCTTCTCAAAATAATAAGCATAATGTACTACCGCTGTTATCTATTAATGGTCAGATAAAAAGTGTCGGAAAAATATACGAATTGCGCAACCTTGTTGTAAAAACGGAAAACCCTGCAAACGCAAATTTCTTCAATATTATATTTAAGAAACCGACGATTAAACGAGGTAATTTCACTTCCGATTTAAGAATAAACGGGACTTCTAACAGACCAAAAATTATTGGTAAGCTTAATGCAAATAACCTTGAAATGCCATATTTGAACACAACCGTAAAAGACATAGTGGTCGATTTTAAACCAAATGTTATTCAGGTTACGACGAAAGGCGAAGTGCTTGATAACTACATAATGGTCAATGCAAATTTAAAAAACTGTGCAACTCCGCCATATAAGGTTAATGAAGCCGACATATATATAAACGATTTTGACATTGATAATTCCTGGAATCTGTTTAAGCAAATGGAGTTAAAAGGTTTTTCATCAGCCTTTGCTCCTGATACGGATGCTGCGGGAAGTGAAATCATTAACTCGCTTGTCATGGATAATGTGAGAATCAGAGCGGGGAATGTCAAAGTTAGAAACATAAAGGCATCTAATCTTGATGCTGTTTGTTCTCTGAATAACAGGATGAGAATGGCGGTTGATTCCTTCAGATTCAATATGGCAAGCGGAATAATGACAGGAAAACTTTCTTATAACCTGCTCAATAACTTTATGCAGATGGAACTTGATGCTAAAGGGGTAAACGCAAACGAACTTGTCTATGCCCTGTTTGATTTGTCGGGACAGATTTACGGTTCTCTGACAGGTCATATTGAGCTGAGTTGTAATGCGGTTAATGATAAAACCCGCCTGGAAACACTGAGCGGGTTTGGAAGTTTTAATGTTGTGAACGGAAGAATGCCGAAACTAGGTTCTCTTGAATATTTGCTCAGAGCAGGTAATCTTATAAAAGGCGGCATTACAGGGCTTTCAATGAACGGTATTATTGATGTTATTACCCCTATGAAGACGGGTGATTTTTCAAGTATTGACGGAAGAATAAGGTTAAAAGACGGTATAGCGAAAACTCTTGAAATCAGAAGTTTGGGCAAAAATCTGAATTTATATCTGATAGGTAGTCTGAACCTGACAAATCAGGTTGCGGATATGCACGTTTATGGTCAGCTTTCAAAGAAGATTTCCACTATACTTGGCGCTGCGGGAAATATTTCTCTTAATACCCTGTTTAACAAGATACCGGGAATATCTCTGAGCGGGGATAATCAGCTTGTTAACGAGCTGAACAAGATACCAGGGATAGAACTTTCAAACAAGTCCAACAGAAGGTTTATGGTTGAGATTTTAGGCGATATCAACGGAGAAAATTTCGTAAAAAGTTTCAAATGGATAAACTAGATT
Source organism: Cyanobacteria bacterium RUI128 (assembly GCA_024695725.1). The sequence continues at coordinate 4,592 of JAILHQ010000132.1, forward strand.
ACAACCGTATTCTTGTTGAAAATTCAACGGCAGAACGAATACGTCCGCCGGTATAATATGTGTTGGAAAAGCCTAATTCAAATCTCAACATGTCAGGATGTTTTTTCCATTGAGGGGTATAAATTATTGAAATTTTGTTCTTTTTATAGGTTTCGTTTACGTATGCCTGAATGGTATCACGTATAACGAATGATTTTGAAAGTTTAATTTCAGGCGAAATCTGAATGGTTTTTTCGTCTCTTGTTCCTTCAACGTTGCTTTCGTTCGTGCCTACGGCACCTGTTATTGCAAAATATTTGAAATCATATCTTGTGTATAAATTCATTGTAGATTGAAGCTGACAGGTATCAATTGCGGAAGAATAAATCGTTCCGTAAGAGAAGTTTCCTGTCTGTTCGTTTATGTAACTCCATATAGGTTTAACCGAGTATTCTTCACCTGTTATTCTTGTTGCAGTTGAAAGCGGGCTTCTTTGAGAAATATCTATTCCGGTTGTATAGATTTTTTCATCTCTGACAGGGATAATCATATGTTTTGTTTTCAGGTTAACCTGCGGTTTTTCGACCGTCTTATCAAGTTCGATTTCCTGTGCATGCTTTGCCCCTTCGTTATAGATTACGGTACCTTTAAGCTCTACTTCGTTCGGGAAATAGAGGTCATCATATTCCTGTTTTGGGGTTTCTTCAATGGTTTGTTCTTCGTCATCAATAGGGATAACATGATGAATTGATTGAACCGCTTCGGGCTGTTCTATCTCCATAGCGGTAGCAGGCAGACAAAATATTATAAATATAAATAACAGAACAATTCTTTTCATACCATTATTTTAGCTCAAAAAATTATACATAAAATAATCTAAATGAGGTAAAAATGAAAAAAGGCGACACCCAGATTCGAACTGGGGGTAAAAGCTTTGCAGGCTCCTGCCTTACCACTTGGCCATGTCGCCTTACCTCTTCGTATATATATCCTATTTTAGATATGAATAAATGTCAAGACGAAAGGGGGCTAATGTAAAAAAATTATTTAAAAAGTTTTTGTAAAATTGTCAGATTTTCCGCATCAATTTCTTTATCGTCTGTGTTCATTCTTCCTAACGGAATATCTTTGTTTGCACCGTGATAATCACTTCCGCCGCTGATGTATAAATTATGTTCCTTTGCGATATCTGTCAGAAGTTTGACTTCATCCTCATTGTAACGCGAGTAGTGACATTCTATCCCGTCAATTCCGAAGATTTTCATCTGTTCAAGTTGTTTGAGAAACTCTTCTTTTGAAATATGTTTTTCCCCTTCACCGCCGAGCGGGTGTGCCCAGACGACAATTCCGCCTGCCGCTTTTATTGTATCGATTGCCTCTTGCCCGTCAAATCTTGTGTTTCCGGTTTTGCAGCCGTCAAGATATTTTTTCATAGCGGGAATATTTCCTTCGGCAAGTCCTCTTTTTACAAGAATGTTTGCCAGATGTGTTTTTACAACGCTTTTCCTTGAATAAAGCCACTCTCTTTCCCCAGGTGTAAGTTCTATGTTCCAGACCTCCTTCAGATAATTTATTCTTGTATCAAGTTTTTTTCGCCTGAGAATTTTTCCTTTTGCAATAAGTTGTTTTAATTCTTCCGATTTCGGGTTAATGTTATATCCTAAAATATGGCACTTGATATTTCCTGCAAGACAGGTCAGCTCTATCCCTTTAATAAACTTTATTTTGCCTTCAAGCAGGTTTCCCATTTCTTCAAGCCCGTCAGTAGTGTCGTGGTCTGTGAGTGCAGTGATATTGAGATCGGAATGTAATATTTTTTCTGCAAGAATACCTACGGTATCACTTCCATCTGAACAGTTTGAATGGATATGTAAATCTGCTTTTATCATTTCTCTGCCTTCCGCACTATGAAATTCTGCGTATTATTTCGTGAGCCTCTTCGCACTCAGGGAAAATATCTGTCAGGGTGTCTAAGGTTTTCAGAGCATCGTCGTAATCTTCCATACCTTCCTGACTTTTTGCCTTGTTGAGTAAGAGTGAAATATTTTTAGGGTTATCCTTGAGAAGAGAGTCAAAAATATTTACCGCTTTTTCGTATTCCCCAAGCTCATAATATGTGAGTGCAAGAAGATTTTGGGTATCTTTGTCAGGGTTTTGTTCTAACGATTTTATCAAATAAATTTTTGCCTCTTCAAACTTTTTCAGGGAGTAATATATTCTGCCTGCAAGGAACTGAATATATTCGTGTTCAGGTTGTTCTTCAAGCGCAGATTTAATAAGTGCTTCTGCCTCATCAAGCTGATTAAGTTCTAGCTTGTTTATTGCGCTTAACGATTTTGCGACAACGTCATCTTTTATATCAAGCGCTTTTTGATAATATTCATCAGCTTCTTCAAATTTTGAGATAGCGTATAAATAGTTTGCATATTCAAAGATTATATCAAAACTTTCAGGTGATAATTTCAAAGCTGTGTTAAATTCGTCTTCCGCATAATCGAACAATCTCTGGTTTAAATATATTACACCTAAATCTTTGTGTGCGGCAGCATTATCGGGATCCATCTTAAGCACTTTTTTGAAGATTTTTTCTGCCGTTCCGGTTTCGAAAAGCTGGGTTGAAAGTATTGCATACTGATACAAAGTTTCAGCAGACGGCGCACCCTTCAGAAGGATAGAATCATACAAATCTTTCGCCTGTCTGAGTTGTCTTGTTTCAATATAAAGGTTTGCAAGTTTATGAGCCATTGTAACCGATTTTGGGTTACGTGCAAGCAGGTTTCTCATAATCAGAATTGCCTGTTCGTAGTTCTTCAGTGCCTCATAGCATGAGGCCAGATTATACTGGAAGGAATCTTTTTCAGGATGCAGAAGAGCCAAAGCTTTGTAGTGTTTTGCGGCATTGTTTATCTGACCTGATTTCAGTTCCGAAAGAGCAAGCGATATCAGATAATTTTCGTTGTTCTCAAGCTGATATGCTTTTTCAAAATATTCGCAGGCCTGTTCATGCTTGTTCTGAATTTGGTAGATTGAACCTATGTTGTAGAAGGATACCGCATCATCAGGTTTGATTTTAATGGCTTTCATATAGCAATTTATAGCCTTATCTCTCTGCCCGATAAGCAGGTAAGCCGTTCCTAAGTTGTTGTATATCTGGAAATGTGACGGGTTCAGTGCAAGAGCGGCCTCTAAGTGTTTTATTGCCTGATTGTATTGTTTTATTGCAACGCTTGCGGTACCGATAAGGTAGTCAAAGGTATAATCGTTTGGTGCGAGTGCTTTTGCCTTTGTTGCAAGTTCAATGGCGTTGAGTTCTCTGCTCGTTTTGAGATAAATAACGCAGAGATTTTTGTACGCATCGACATATCCTTCACGCACTTCAAGCAGTTTTAAATAATATTTTTCCGCATCAGCGAGCTGTTCTAAATTATCGTAACAGTTAGCCAGATAGAAAAGCGAGGTCGCATCGTTTGGAGAAAGCTTAATGGCTTTTTCGAAGTTGACGAGAGCCTCCTTGTATTCTCTGAGATTAACGTTAACGAGCCCCATAAGCTTGATTATTTCAATGTCGTTTTCGTGACCTTCGGCTATATATTTATCCAGCTCTTTTTTAGCTTCCTTATAGCTTTTCTCGGATATTAAGTCTTTAATGTAATCAAGTTCGCTCATAGGAACATTATATAATAAAAAAAAGCTATGTGGAAACATAGCTGTTGATTAGGGATATGTGTATCGTCATTTGTTTTTAAGGAGTATACGGTTATGTTATCAGTAGTTTCACAAAATAAAATCGTTAAAAAGTATGAGATTATATAATCTAAACAATACAAAAAAAGTATTCTATTTTATAATTCGTTATTATGACTGAATTTTGCGGGATTTGTGTGAGGGATACATGGTGAAAATATTGAGAAAATATATATTTTTACTTGTCAAATTAAGAAAAAAACGCTAGAATAGGGTACGGTCTTTTAATAACCAGGTGATACAATAACAATTTTAGGAGAACTGCAATGTACGAAGATGTAACGCTTGTGTGTGAAGATTGCTCTGCAGAGTTTGTCTTTACCGCAGGAGAACAGGAATTTTATGCTGAAAAGGGACTAACCAACAAACCAAAGAGATGTCCTGCATGTAGGAAACAGCGAAGACAGAAGAACAAGAAGAAACTGTACGATGCAGTTTGTACGAAATGCGGAGCGACGACACAGGTTCCGTTCAAGCCAAAGCCTGACAGAGAAGTTTTATGTAAAGCATGCTTTGATGCATCAAGATAATAAATAAAAAAAGAACACCTGAGAGGGTGTTCTTTTTTTGAAAACTTGAATAACCAATACTAATTAACAGGTAAAGGATGCTGAAGAACTGCAGCAGCTGCCTGAGAACGAACCGCCTCCGCTGAAGGATACGGTTGAAGCTGTACTAAAACCGCTTCCGCCCATAGCTACTGAACCTGCTGTTTCAGTTGAACCTGCTGAACATACAAAGTTTGCATACTGACTATAATCGATATCTACTGATACGGAAAACTCATAGCTGTCACCACAACCGCCCTGCAGCAAACCTGACGGATGACCGTGATTTGATGCAACAGAACCTGCTGTTTCGCTTTCGGTATTGCTCAACACCAAAGAACCAAACGGTTGTTCTGATTTTGCAAAGTGTGATGTAAATCCAAGTGCCATAATAAAGTTTACCTCTCTCTTATATAAAGAAAATAAATTTTGTCTGATTTCAGGCATGTGATTTTATGTTACATAACTTAACATGATCTTAAAAATGGGCAATTCTCATGGAAAAGGAAACTTTATATAAATGTAAGGTTAGTTTAATAATATTATGTAAAGGGTTAGTTATGAATATATAGTGATAATTCAAACTATAAACAAGAGTTCAATATAGTGTGTAAGTGTGTAAGTTGCGGTATGTAAAAATACCGTTTTTTTTTGCTTATTTTTATTGACCTGTCATACTGAGGGCAGTGGCGAAGTGAGCCCGAAGGATCTCGCCGGTTTCGGTATTACCGTCCTGTCAGGTGCTCGATGTTCATGGGAACGCTTGTCGGCACTCCGCCAAATCTGTGGGTATTGCGTGCGTTGGAAGATTGTTTTCTTTTTCTTATATCGAACGCTTTTTGCAGGTTTTCATATCTTGTTCTGAAATCGGTATCGTGAATGGTGCCAAAGACGTATTCTTCAAGTCTGGCAAGCCTGATTTCTTCCGGATAATCCTGGTAATCTTTATGGAACCACTCTTTCTCCATTCGGGATAAGGACTGAGAGTACCTTCCTTCAGGCATGCTGAAGCATGCAGGCGCGGATAAAAACAAAACAAAGAAAAGTAAAAAAAGTTTTGGGTATTTCATAATGAGAGAATATTTTAGGTTATGAAAAAATACATTCCCGAGGGGGGTAAATATTGGGGGGGGTAAATATGGGGGGTAAATATGGGGGGTAAATATTTTAAGGATACTAGGGCACTAGGGCGTGAGGGCACCCGGAATAAATTACGAAATAATGCAAATATGTATAATATTTATACGGCTTTGCCGTATTAAATGAACTAAGTATCTTGCAGAGCGGACAGTGCAGCTGCTCCGCAGTTTGTACCCGGCTCACGTTATCCCAGTGCCTTCATGCCGGAAATAAAAGTTTAACCGCGAAACGGTACTTTAATTTTCCCACCACTTGTAATTTTAAAATATTAGTGTAGAATAAAAATAGGGCTAAGGGTTATTTGTTTTTTCGCCCTGTGTTTTATTACAGAAACAAAGATAGAGATTAAGAATAACCGTTTTTTTTGTTATATTGGCTAAGAACCCGAAAAGGATTGACTCACTTTAATGAGTAAAGTTTCGAAATTCAATTATAAATACATTAAGGATAATGCGTCTGCCGGCAGTTGGAGACGTGGTTACGAGTATTATAAAAAGGATATGATACTCGAATGCGGGCCTGTAAAGAACTTTTATCAGGCAAAGGTAAAAGGGAATTTTCAGGACTTTTACGCAACCGATTTAATTTTCAAGAAGAATGCGGTTGAAACACGTTGTAACTGTCCGTTGAAGGAGGACTGGTGTAAGCATACTGTTGCAGTTGCGCTCAAGGCGATAGACGATCATGCTTATGAGGACTGGCTGGAAACGAAATACGGCGAAGAGTTTGATTATCCTGATGAAAACACGGCTTTGACGGAAGAACCGAAGGGTAGTTATATCTTCCACTTCAACAACAAACGCCGTCAGAATTTCTTCTCTGTGCTTATCAGGGACAGACATACGGGCAAGATTATACGTTCGCTTGAGAGTATTTTAAGAGCCCTTATTGAGTCGCAAAAATCAGATATAGGTTTTGAACTGAATGATGCGCAGAAAGCCGAATTAGACGTATTTACCCAGATTTTAAAAATAGCGAAACAGGATAAAAAGGCGGGCTGGTATGATATTCCGATTACCAAGTTTATGCCTATGTTTCCTTTGTTGGCTAAGGTAGAAGAAGTTCTTGATGAAAGAACGAAAGAAAGAATTAAGTTCTCTGAGGAAACCTGGAACCTTATGATGGAGGTTGAGGCTGCGAACAACGGCGATTTGACGTTAGCGCTTTATTGGGACAGACCGAACTCTGACGAGGTTTATCCTTTTGAGGAAATAAAATATTTTTCACGTCAGCTGAAATGGGGCAGATATAAGAATGTTATTTTCCCGATAAATGTTGCGATGAATGAGTTACCGCAATATATCATCAAACAGACTTTTACTGATTTAAAGGGTGCTGACGGCGGTAAGTTTATTTATGAAGAATTGCCGAAAATCAGAGAGATTATGCCTGTTAAGGTATCTGATCAGATTGCAAAACTCATGTTAGAGGAACGTCCTCCTATTAATGTTGTTACTTTAGGTATTGACTATGACCAGTCGCTCAAGGCAGAGTTAGAGTTTGAGTATGACGGGGTTAGGGTACCTTATACGAAACAGGGCGATATAAAATCACCTTACGTTACGGTTACGACAAAGCAGGACGGCGAGGACTTTATCTATTGGATAAAACGTAATTATAAACATGAGCAGGCTGCTTATGCGATGCTTTTGGCATGTAAGTTTGTACCTATGCAGACAAATAATCTTGCGCAGGAAAAAGAAACCGCCATTGATTTCTATAACTACTATATGAAACAGGCAGGTGACGGCTGGAAGTTCGAGGAAAAAGACGACATGTCGTTCTTCAAACTGATGGAGCAGCCTTTCAGAATGTGCGCTAAGATGGATTTCTGTGATGATGCGGTTGATGAATTTGAAATTCAGTTGTATGGTCAGGTAGGTGACGAGGTTATCGACTTTGACACAATTTTCGACACTATTCAGAACGGCGAAAAGTACAGCCGTGTAAGAAGTTTAGGGTTTGTTGAATACCCTGCACAGAATATTTATCAGATGCTTAAATCGTTCAATTCGTTTGATGCATACAGAAACAATGAGAACAAATTCAGAATTAAGACATACCGTACAGGTTTGGTAAAAGAGCTTGAGAACTTAGGCTTCGAGCTTGTCATGAGTGACGAGTTCAGCAAGTTCTGGCAGCAGATTTCGACCTTCTCAACGACCGAGACGACCGAGTTGCCTGAGGTTAATGCGAAGTTCCGTGATTATCAGCTCAAGGGTTTCAGTTGGTTATGGTTTATGTATAAATACGGTCTGAACGGTATTTTGGCTGATGATATGGGGTTAGGTAAAACCCTGCAGGCGCTTTCGCTTCTGAAGAAAGCAAAGGAAGTTGACGGGCCTCAGCCTACACTTGTAATTGCACCGACAACGGTTGTATTTAACTGGGAGGCTGAAATCGAGAAGTTTACGCCGGATTTGACCTGCCTGAAACTGTCGGGTGTGGACAGAGCGAAACTGTTCGACCAGATTCCTGATTATGATATTGTTATCACAAGCTATGCTTTGATTAGACGTGATATCGACAAGTTCAGAAAACACAATTTCAGATACATTATTCTTGATGAATCTCAGAATATCAAGAATGCAATTTCGCAGACGGCACAGGCTGTAAAGACGCTGAACGGTACACACAGACTGGCGCTTTCAGGTACGCCTATTGAAAATAAACTTGAGGAATTGTGGTCTGTATTCGACTTTTTGATGCCGGGCTTCCTGTTCAGTATGCCTGAGTTTAATTCAAGATACGTCACTCCGATTATGGAAAGACAGGATAAGACGGTTGAAAAACGTCTTAAACTGCAAATTTATCCGTTCATTTTACGTCGTATGAAACGTGACGTTGCGAAGGATCTGCCTGATAAGGTAGAAAACATGGCATATTGCGAAATGACGCCGGAACAAAAGGATTTCTATTTAGACGTTTTGGACTCAACGAAGGAAGAACTGTTCAAGAGTATCGAGATGAACGGTCTGGAAAAGAGCAGAATGTCTATTTTCTCTGCGTTGCTTAGACTTCGTCAGATTTGTTGTCACCCTAAACTTTATGATAAAGAGCATGTTAAGGGTGTTATCCAGTCAGGTAAGTTTGAGTACCTTAAGGGTATGCTTGAGCAGATTATCGAGGAAGGTCACAGAATACTTCTGTTTAGCCAATTTGTCGATATGCTTGATATTATTAAGGGCTGGCTTGAAAGAACGGGTATCGAATACGAATACCTCACAGGTAAGACAAAAGACAGAAAAGCAGCGGTTGATAACTTTAATAACAACCAAAAGGTCAAGATTTTCCTTATCAGCCTGAAAGCCGGCGGTACAGGTCTGAACCTGACGGGTGCGGACTATGTTATCCATTACGACCCGTGGTGGAACCCTGCTGTTGAAGATCAGGCTACTGACCGTGCGTACCGTATCGGACAGACGAAGAAAGTATTTGTTTACCGTATCATTACAAAGAATACGGTTGAAGAACGTATCCAGAAACTTAAAACACGCAAACGTGACCTTGTTGACAGCGTAATTTCCGTTGACAGAAATATTACGAAGTCACTCACGATGGAAGACATTAAGGAACTGTTCTCTGTCGACTAGGGACTTGCCGCTTTGCGAAAATATTATTACCTATCCTCGGGAGAGGTCAACAATATTAATTGTTACCCCTGCTCCTTCATTTTGCGTTTTACTTCATACACGATGAGCCCGATAACGGCGAGAACGCCAAGTGTCAGGAACGGTCTGTACGCAAACCATGCAATAGATATGGTGAGCAGCGAAAGCGCAACCGATATCAGGAAGATTACACTGCTTGTGAGGAACCCGACGATACTTTCAACGAACGGTACAACCTTGAAGATTACTACAAGCGGGTTGATGAACATGTTGAGCCCGATGTACATCATAAACCAGCCGAGTATTCTGAACAGGTTGGTTATCATCCGGTTACCTTTTCTGAATGCTGAAACCATTTCGCCTTTGGTCTTTTCACCGCTTTGCTGAAGGTATATCGGTGAATCTTTATAGGAATAACTTGTCAGAGTATTGTCTGATTTTTGTCTGCCGATAATTGAGATTTCGGTGTTAGTCGGCACGTATCCATAAGATATTCTGATATCCCCGATAGCAGGGTTTTCAGGGTTAATACTTGTATAATATTTGTTTTCAAAAATTTTGTATTTGTGGTTTGGCGGAAGCTCGTCGTATTCTGTGTAGTCGTGCATTGCCTGTGACTGCTTGTTAGTAAGCGTGAACTCGCCGAGTTTTCCTGATTTTGCAAAGAGTGTTGCAGACTTAATCGGGAACGGCGGGTTTTTGTAGTTTTGTTTTTTGAAGTTTTTTGAGTTAATTTCTACCCCTGACCACACTTTATCATAGGTGTAGGTTTTGGTTTCTGTTGTGCTGCCGCCGAGTTCGTCTTTTGAGGTGGTTTCGACTGATTCTTCCCACTGATACATTTCAACTTTTCTTGCGAGTGCGAACACTTTCGGAAGGGTAACAATACCGTCAGAGAGTGTTGTATCTGTTATGGCGTTACCTGAGAGCTGAACAAGTTTGTTATCGTTTTCGCGCTCTATTTTGTCTGCCGAAATTTCTATTGCGGTTTTTTTGATGTAATTAGCTTTTGCTATCTGAGCAACGTTGTTGCCTTCGTTTTTCCATAAAACTACGAAGGCTAGCAGGAAGATTATCAACCCTATAATGCAACCGCCAAATGAGTTTTTGATATTTGTCCCGTAAGAAATTTTTGATGTTTCAGTGAATGATTCAGTCATACTCCCTCCTTTTCTTGTACAAGATAATCATATAACAAACATGTCAGGGAAGGGTAAGGGTGGGGTGCTTCGCTTCATCCTACCGAAAATCTCTCTTTCCCCATACATTTCACCCCCTTATATTTACCTCTTGACACTTGGATATCCGTACAATAAACTGATATATATCTATCATAGGAGTATGAGTTTTATGAAAAAATCTAACTATCTGACATCTGCACTGTTGGCTTTTACGGCAGTTATGGTTGTCGCAGGAATTATGTTTGTCAGCACAGGCTGTGTGTTAGCAAAAAATTCTTCCCCGGCTGAACTCTCGCTTACCAAAAACCAAAGGCCGTGTCCTGAGGTTTTAGCCGATGTTGACAAGTATCAGGCAAAATATTTTGAAATAGTAAAAAGAAACAACGTGCTTTTAAACGACGGTGATGACAGGGCTTTAAACAGAGATCGCAAACAGCTGAAAAAGTTATACAAAGAGGTTGAAGGCAAAATTCTTGAACCGAGATACCTCAACAAATTAAAAGAAATTGACAACCGTTATGCGGAATGTACCGATATGACCACTCAGGGCATGAACGAGTTTGCCGAAAAGTATTACAAAGAAATTGATGATTTGTTGAATGAAGTCTACATGGATGTTAAATCAAAAATTTGGCGCGAAGATTTCGAAAAGTTACAGCTGAGCGAATACAGATGGTTAAAGGCTGTGAACAAGTACGAGGAAGTGTTCGACTCAATGGGGTTCGGTACTATCGGGACTATTATATATTACGGTTACCAGACCGATATGCGACGTTTCAGAACGTTGTTGCTGATGCTTTACTTATAAGTTAAAGGAATATGATATGAATAAATTATTACCAGTACTCATTATAATTGTCTTATTTGTTGGGGTTTTGTTTACAACAGTGGGAAATACAAAAGACCTGTTTTACCAAAAACAGAATATGATAGTTACTCTGGGAAATGATGTAAAGATGGATAAGGCTAAAAAGGAAATATCTGCTATTCCGCAGATTAAAATAGTAAAGATAACAGACCGAAACAAAGAATGGTCAAAAATGGTCAACAAAATGGATCTGCCAAATATGGATAACCCGTTCAAAAATGTGTTTGTGATAAAGGTGAACAAAAAAGCGGATACCGACGAAATTTTTAACAAGATAAAAGGAATAGATTTTGTTGAAAACGTCAGATATGCCTTCGAAAGCGAATTATAATTGGTTTAAATGGACATATTAGACAGATTAGCAAAATCAAAATTTAGGGCAAAATTCAGGCTCGGGGTAAATGAATTAAAGTATATCAGAGAGAAGGGACTCGACACAGTTTATTCTCACGCGTGTGATTTTATCCGTAACAGAGTCGCACCGGCACAACCTGTGAACGACGGGAAACAAACCCCGATGCGCGGCCACCCGGTCTTTATCGCCCAACACGCAACAGCAACCTGCTGCCGCGGCTGTATCGAAAAATGGCATAAATTCCCAAAGGGCAGAGAATTAACTAAAACCGAATGTGCCTAATTTCGCAAAATGACAAATTTTAGTTAAACAATGACAAACATTTGTCTTTAGTATCCAGTGCAATGTTACGTGCTTGTTTTTCTTTTATACCAATATTTTTCGCAACTGTCAAAATATCCTCTAAGCTTGGATTTTTACCTTCGCCGTTGATTGTTGTTGCGTGTTCTCCGTTAAATGATGAACTATATGTTAAATCATACGCAGGAGATAGATCCCATTCTTTTTTATTTTCATCATACAAAAATGAGAAATTCTTTGAATGGTCATCTCTGTTGTGCGCAAAAACATTGAAACACATTAACCTGTATAGTTGCTCAACGTCTTGATAATTTTTTGTTAATTCAAGTGTCAATTTCATCAAAATATTATAATCAAGATTTGGTAAACGATGGCTTGTTTCTAATAATCCGCTGACAGAAACCATGTGTATTTTTTTGCCATTTTCCCTATCGAATCGCTTTATGCCGAAATATCCCGAGCAAATTTTTGAATTAAAGAGTTTTGTTTCACTCATCTTTATTCCGCAATCCTTGGCTACCAGCGAATATTTATATTCCTGTTCACCAATATTTTTAGGGTCTTGAGATGACGGGAATTTTATTATCCAATCTTCACCATTGATTTTTGTTAAAATTTTCGGCCTTGCACCACCTGAAGAGCCACCCAATTTAAAAAGCTCATCAAGATTGTCAGAATTTTGAGATTCTAATATTTTTGAACATTCTTGCGCAAGTTTGTCATAATCAGATTCTTCTTGTGAAGTTTCAAATTTATGTTCGGGTTTGTATGTTAAAGCCCCCATTCCGCTTTCTTGCACAACTGCAAGTCGGTTTAAATTATCAATTTCTCTCGGGTTGATTTTGTTTTTTAATAGTAACCTATCAACAAGCAGCCTTCCCCAACCATCCGGTAAGCTGTCGTTAAAAACACCAAATAACCCGTCAAATGGTTCATATTTGGGTAAATATACCTTTTTTTGTAACGGCAGACTGAATGGCGAGATGCTAAAACCTGTGGCAAGCCATTCGCTATCATATTCAAACGCAACTAATCTATCTGGAGTCTTAGCTAAAGTTCCGACTAATCTGTCATTATAAAAAACCTTCAGATATTTATAATTATCCATATATTTACCCCTTTACCCCTTTACCCCTCCATTTATAACCTCGTCAATTGAAGTGTAAGTTTTTGTAGTAAATAGATTTTCTATATCATTATCTAAATCGAGAGCTATTGCAATTTTTATAAAAGATTGAAGCGAAATTTCGTATTTTGTTTCAAATCTTTTAATGCTGCCTAAACTAACACCTGATTTTTGCGCCAATACTTCTTGCGAAATTTTTAATTTTTTTCGATGCGCTTTAATTTTATCAGCTAAAATGTTCGCAATTTCATTAGGAGTTTTTTGATTTAAAAATTTATCATTCATAGATAATATATTAACCTATTTTAACAAAAATGTCAATAAATAGATAATATATTGTCTAATATTAAAATTGTGAAAACCGACATCAAGATTTCATTATGATGTATTTTTAGGGGTAAATTTTTTCAACTTTTGACAAAATTTTCTAAGAAAAATTTCGTATGTCTTCCCCTATGTCCGTATTTGACACAAGGTTAGTTTAATATATTATTGTGATAATATAAAACTACTGGAGGTACTATGGAAAACACGGAAGTCAAAGAAATAAAAAAATTTAATAAAGCTAATTTGCCATTTTTTATTGCATTAGGAATGTTTATAGGATTATTAGTTCTACCTATTATTGCATTCATTTTTTATGCAATTTGTTTTAGTATTAATTCTAATTTAGCAGCGATTCCATCGGGTGGTGTTTTAATATTTGGTTTGATAGCAGTACCGTCAATTCCTTTGCTATGTATAATAGGCTTAATCCTTCAAATTCTGCACAAAGAAAAAAATAGGTTTGATAAGATTATGCTTGCACTAAATTCAGTAGCAATTTTAATTATGGTTCTTTTGGTTATATTTGCTTATATAGCTTTTCCTAACGCTCTTGTAAAAGATGAAGATGTTAAAGCTCAAATAGACACAGAGTTTGCTACTTTAAACAAAGAGTATCAACCAGTTTTGGATTATCTTGCTATGTATAAAAAGAAAAATGGTGTCTATCCTGACAAAATTGATGAAAAAGTATTACCAAAATCTAAAACATTTGATAAATATGAATACCATGCTGCTCCAGATAAAAAAGGTTACTGGTTAGAAGTATATCCAATAAACGCACCAATAGAATTTTATTACAATGATGAATACGACAATGGCTATGAGTACTATAAAGGTACGGGAACAATTGACTCGGCTTTCACTAATTACAATTACTATGAAATTGATAAAAAGTGGCACGCAGTACATCAAGACTTGGTAACAAGACATAGCAGATTTGTAAAAAACAAAGCCGAAAGAGATACTGACGTGTATTTTAAAGACAATATAGATAAGTATAATTTTAATGCAGACAAGAAATAATGGATATTTTGGATAAATTAGCAAAATCAAAATTCAGAAGCAGATTTAAACTGCGAGCAAAAGAGCTTGAATATATCAAAGACAAAGGTCTTGATACAATCTATTCTCATGCCTGCGATTTCATTCGTGATAGAGTAGCTCCGGCTGAACCTGTGAATGATGGCAAACAAACTCCAATGCGAGGACATCCGGTTTTTATTGCACAACACGCAACCGCTACCTGCTGCAGAAGGTGTATTGAAAAATGGCACAAATTCCCCCAACACAGAGAACTAACTGCAACCGAACAAGAATATCTTGTTTCTGTAATTATGGAATGGATAAAGAGGCAAATTTCATAAAAATTTATCAGAGAGTTTTGAACAAATTATCTTTTCAATTTGAACTGTCTATTTATATTCGCTAAACTGCTTTTAAATTAGTATAAATCTATGCATTTTAACACACAACTTTACAAAAAAGTATCAGTAACTTTGAGAGTGAATTATCAGAAGGTATGAGAGTTTGTATCAGCGGATTTGCGGACGGAATGAGCAAAGCGAACTCCGGATAGCGAGGAAATTGAGCATACTTGAACCAAAGGTTCAATTGCGAAACTTTCCGAGCGTGGAGCAAATCCAAGACGGGAGTTTTGAAATTCTTCCCCCTAATTGCACGCAAAATTGATTGTATTTGACTTGAATTATGACAAATTTTAATCAAATAATGATAAATTTTTGTTTTTAAAATTTAAAAAAAATTATGTACTGACAATTTATATAGTGATTGTATGCACGATATATAATTTAATTGCAAGCCTTTTGTACGGATTTATAAAATCTTAATATCCTTTTGTTTTCAATAGTATTGACAAATTATTTTTTGTGCATTACAATTTTAATTAAGGAATTAAATCACTATTAAAAAGGAGATATATTATGCCAAAAGTATTGGAAAAAGAAGAAAAGAAAAGCTCGAAACCAACTGGATTAGTTGATAATGTAGAAGCTTTAAACGATTTATTAGACAGAGTAAAAAAAGCACAAGAAGAATACTCAAAGTTCTCTCAGGAAGATGTTGACAGAATATTCAAAG